>JBEKAD010000145.1:0-13329 GCA_050018435.1 Terriglobia bacterium | reverse complement strand
CTCCCGTTTTATGGGCGGGGTGGCTGGGCACGCGGGCCTGTTCTCGACTGCTGACGATGTTTCCATCTTCGCCCAGATGTTGCTGGATGGTGGTGTGTACAACGGCGTGCGCATCCTCAGTCCGCTGTCGATCGAAAAGATGACGGAGCCCGAGACTCCTCCCAACAAGATGGTGTTGCGGGGCCTCGGCTGGGATATTGACTCGCCTTTTGCTTCGACCCACAGCGGGCGAGTTGGTGACCTCTACGTCTCGAATCGCGGCGAGTTGTTTGACGTGGGTTCATATGGGCACACAGGATATACAGGGACTTCAATATGGATTGATCCTGTAACCAAGACGTACGTGATTCTGCTGACCAACCGCGTGCACCCCAACGGCAAAGGCGAGGTGGCGGGTCTGCGGACGGCCCTTTCCACATTGGTGGCGGGGGCGCTGGGACCGCTCTCGGCGCAGCAGATTCTGGACAGCCGCCGCTCCCTGACCAGCTATTTCGAGCTGATGAGGAGTTACCGCGTCGAAGGCCTGCGCAATGGCAGCGTGAAAACCGGAATTGACGTGTTGGAAGCGGAACACTTCGCCGCGCTCGCCGGCAAGCACGTGGGGCTGATCACCAACGCGTCCGGCCGCGCCAGCGATGGCCAACGCACCATCGACCTGCTGGCGCACGCTCCCGCTGTGAAGTTGGTGGCGCTGTTCAGCCCCGAGCACGGGCTGGAAGGCTCGGCAGCGGAAGGGGCCAAGGTGGAATCCTCCCGCGACGCCGCCACCGGCCTGCCCGTCTACAGCCTGTATGGTGACGTCGAGCGGCCTAGCGCCCCGATGTTGGAGGGCATCGACACTCTGGTTTTTGATATGCAGGACGTGGGCGCGCGCTTCTACACTTACATCACCACGCTGGGATATTGCCTGGAAGCGGCGGGGAAAAAAGGGATCGAGTTCTACGTCCTCGACCGGCCGAACCCGATCAACGGCGCCGAGGTCGATGGGCCCATGCTGGACCCGGACCTGCGTTCGTTTATCGGCTACTTTCCCATGCCCATTCGTCACGGCATGACCGTGGGCGAGTTGGCGGAAATGTTCAACCGCGAAAATCACCTAAACGCCAAGCTGCACGTGGTAAAGATGCAAGGCTGGCAACGCACGGACTGGTTCGACGAGACGGGCCAGGCCTGGATCAACCCCTCGCCGAATCTGCGCAACCTGGCGGAAGAAATTCTCTACCCCGGCGTCTGTCTGCTCGAGGGCGCAAACGTCAGCGTGGGCCGCGGCACAGACACACCCTTCGAGGCGGTGGGGGCGCCCTGGATCAACAGCCGAGAGTTGGCCGCGTATCTGAACGGCAAGAAGATTCAGGGAGTGCGTTTTCTGCCCATGGATTTCCAGCCGCTCTCCGGTGTTTTCGCAGGCGACGTTTGCCATGGCGTGCAGATCGTATTGATTGACCGCCAAGCGCTGGAGCCCACCGAGATGGGCGTGGAACTCCTCGCGGCTCTCTTTCGGCTTTCTCCCCAGAACTTCAAATTGGATGGCGCGTTGCACCTGGTGGGAAACCACAAGGTCCTGGAATCCCTCCGCACCGGTGAAAGCCCGTCGCGCATCTGGTACGACTGGCAGGAGGATTTAGAGAAATTCAAAAGGGTGCGTGCGCAGTATCTGCTCTATCCGTGAGGATTGGGCGTTCCTTCTAGCCGACATTTTGTCATGCCTTTTTGCCATTTACACGATTTCCGGTAACTGCCCTTTTTTCAGTATGTTCTCAACTTTCGATGGCAAAAATCTCGTGTTCAGGCCCTTTTTTTTCAATATGTTCTCAGCTTTGAGCATTTCCGCGCCTTGAGGACTTTATGTCGCCATCCATTCTTGCGGGAAAGGCTAATAATCTAGCCTCATGAATCCCTTCCTCCTTCCCCCCCCGCGGCGCGCCGAAGCGCAGGCTGGCACGGTCCTTTCGCAACCGCCTGGGGCGCGTCGTTTGGCGCCCTTGCCGCGCCGGGTGCGTGGTCCTGCCGAGCCTGCCGGAGGGCCGAACCGCCCACCGCTCATCACCGGCTCATTCTAGCCTGTAGCCTTGCGGGTGTCAATAAGAAAAATAACCCAGGAATACACCACCCCTCACCTCTGGGAGCAGAATTGGGCTTAAGGTGGCATCACGCGATGGGGGGGTACCCGCGCAAGCGGAACTCCGCGTCTTCGTCGGCGTAGGCTGCCACGATTTCACCGAAGTAGACGCGGTGGAAATTCCCTTCCGGGTAGGCTTCCTCGCGGACGGCTTGCGCGAGCGCGTCGGGGACCACATCATTGCGGTGTACGGTGCGGCACTCATAGTGCAGAATGCATTCCTGGATAATGGGCGCGCGCACCTCGCGGCTGGGAACGACGGTCAAGTGCATTTCCTGAAACTTGTCGTGATCGCGCCCGGAAACCGTTCCGCAGTGGCTGGCGGCTGCGGCGAGTTCCCGCGGAGGCACATTGACCGTGAAGTCGCTCATCTCCTCCAGCCGGCTGTAAGTGTGGCGCGAGGGCCTGACCAGCACGATGAAAATCGGCCTTGACCAGATTGCCCCCATCGTTCCCCAGCCAATCGTCATGACATTGGGTTTTCCATCCGCGCCCCGAGTCACCAGCAGCAAGCCGTCCTCGCGCATCCGCTGGATCGTTTGAGCAAAATAATCCGTGTACCGCACGCGTACTTTGGCCATGCACTTTTCTCCTCGAGCAGAATTGCGATCCGGAACTTCGGGGTATGGTACTTGTAGCGCCGTCCTTTAGGGCGGCATGTGCCGGGCTAAAGCCCGGCGCTACAACGGAAAGCACGCGTATCAAGCACCACGATTTGAGACGCATTAATGGTGTCCATGGTCTCCTTGGGAAGAAGATGTTTTGTTTTGGTTTTGCTCCTTCGCCGGGTGGGGAATAGCCTCTTTGTCCCGCATCGGCCCGGCGGGCTTTCCCGCGCGCAGGTTATTCATCTGCTGCGGCTCCAACGGACGTCCGGGATGAGATGAATAGGCGTCCTGCCGCGCGGCAAAGGGAGCGTTCGTGGGGGCAGGCGTATTACGGGTGAATACGTGCGGAAACGCAGCGTTGGGGGGACCACCGGTGCGGGCCGCCTCGCGAGGTTCGGGCGCAGAGGTTCGCGGGCCTGAGGGAGCCCCGAGTGACGCAGGCCCCGGAGCTCCAACCCTTGCCGCGCGAACCGGCGGGGGCGCCACTGCCCTTGCCCCGAAAACCGCCCGGCCCGTGGGGTTAACCTCCGGATGGGGGATGACCTCCGCGCGCGAGAGCTGTTCCGGCGCCACGCGCACCAGTCCGCGATCCACCCGTTGCCCGCCGCGAAAGACTTCACCGGAAACCGCGGTGACGGCGACCTCGCGATTCACGTAGTGAATGTTCGTAATATTCGTCACATTGACTACGTTAACTTCGTGCATATAGTTTGGTCCGTAGTGATACCAGGGCACAAAGGGCTCGCGCGGCCCCAGGGGAAACCAGGCCTGAGCGCCGACGCCAATCTCCACGCCAAAGCCCGGCCCGCCGACAAACGCCACCAACGCCGGAGCATACACCGGCCGCATCACGACGGGGCCGGGAACCCAGGCCCAAATCGGTCCAATATGCGCCCAACGGCCATAGTGGAAAGGCGCATAGCCCCAGGGCTCAGCTTCCACCCAGGTCCAGCCCCAGGGTTCAATAAAAACCCAATGTCCATACCGATAGGGAACCCAGTCCGGGGGCACATTGGCGGGAACCCACACCGGGCCGTAGTCGGGCTCGGTGGTCCACTGCCCGTTGGCGTCAAGGTCTTCATCACCGGGGACGGCGGGGCCCACAGACTGCACGGAAGGGGAATTTTCAATGCGGCGATCGCGTTCCGCGCACCACTTATCGAAATCATCCGGCGGGGGCACGGAAAGGGTCGAAGCCGCCACCGGCCCCGTGCCTGTCAACTGCACGGCCTGCCCGCTTTGTAAGGTTTGCGAAAGGTCTCCGGCGCTAATTTGCAGGGTGCCGGCATTCACCGTGACTTGCGTGGAGTTGCCGTCGGCGGCGGTGTCCACTCGATAGGAGCCCGCGGTTTGCAGTATCAGCGCGCCGTTGGGAGTATCGATCTCCACGGAATTGTTCTCCGGCATTTCATAAATGGTCACGCGCAGGGTGCCCTGCCCAACTCCCAGTTGCATGAGTTGGTCATTCAAATTGGCCAGGGTTACATCCGCGCTCTGCGAGAGCCGCACGGCAAAGGGACCAACCTCCAGCTCGGCGCGAGCGCCCGGGTCCGTGTAAAGACGGTCCCCGGTGGTGACCGGGCGATTCACCGTGGCCTCGCTCCATTCAGTTTCGCCGGAAGGCTGAAACGAAACCTTGCCTTGGGCAAGACTCAGGCGCGCAACGCGACCCGGAGGATCACCCTCGTCCGCGAAAACCGTTGAAACGAATAGCCCCGCCAGCAAAAAAGGAAGCAACAGCACCCAACCCCGTCGCCAAGTCGTCATGTTCATATATGCTCCTAACACTCATACTTGGATTGGAATTCTCCCCCGGCGCGTTGCCAATGTCCACTGTATATTTCTCGACATCAACCGGAATCATCGCCAGTGGTTTGGAAGGGTGGGGCTTTACAGGCTGCGGAAAAACCCTTCACTGCTGTCATTCTGACCCGCCATAAGAGATGTTTTTCCATGCGGGCGGAGAGCTAGACATCGGGAGGAAGGAATTCGGCAGCGCCGTGTTGGAGGATGAAATTCTTCGCGAATTTGGGCAGGCCTTTTTGAGGGCGCAAGGGCGTATACTCTTGGGGGCCGGAAAGCGAGCAAGAGAATTTCGGCTGGAGGCCTCCGAACCCGTGGCGCTTCCTGCCGAGGGACTCAAAGCAATAGATATTCATCAGGTCCCCAATTCAAACCGCAGTCGGGAATCTCCGGAGAAGGCAACGTATCATCGGCGCGCCGAAAGGAATTAAGGAAATGCCATTTTGCAGATTCAATCGAAGCGTGCGGCTGCTGGCCTTGGCTGCCGCGCTAACCCTCGCGCTATCAGCGTCCTCCCCGGTCCGCGAGGCCGCGCAATCCGTGGTGCAAAACGCTCTTTTACGCACAACGGACACGCTCCACTTCTCAACGGGTTGGTACTTTCGGCTGGGGGAATTCGAAAAGCCTGGGGGCGGCCAGGCGATGGGGACGTTTGAACAAGGGCCCGGATGGGATCCGGTCGACCTGCCACATTCCTTCAACGCGCAGAACACTTTTGTGCCGGTGCGTGGATACTATCGGGGCATCGGTTGGTACCGTAAGCACTTCACGCTTTCACCCGAACAAGCTTCCCGGAAGGTTTTTTTGGAGTTCGGCGCGGCCTACTCCGTGGCGGATCTCTGGGTGAACGAGCATCACCTTGGGCAATACATGGGTGGCTACACCGGCTTCAGCGCTGACGCGACGGAATTCGTCAAGCCGGGCGATAACCTGGTGGCTGTCAAAGTCACCAACGCGCACGATCCGGACGTCCTGCCGGGGAAAGACATTCCCGACTACGACCTGTACGGAGGCCTTTATCGCAAGGCCGCGCTGGTCATCAAAACCCGCTTGTACATTCCGCAGTACGGCATTCGCGTCACCACACCGCAAGTGTCGGAATCGGCGGCCGTCGTCCACGTGGCGGTGACGGTACACAACGATTACGCTGACCAGCGCACTTGCACGGCCAAGGTGCAACTCCGCGATCCGGCGGGAAAGATCGTGGCGGAGAAGGCGCTCACCGCGCCGTTTGCGCCGGGCGCGGAAAAGATTTTGGACGTCACTTTCGACCCCCTTCCCAACCCCGCCCTGTGGTCAGTGGATACGCCACGCTTGTACTCAGCGCACGTCCAATTGGATGATGGCGCTGCGCCCTCCGACGAGGACACCGCCGCGTTCGGCCTTCGCTGGTATCAGTTTAAAGTGAACGATGGCTTTTTCCTGAATGGAAAACGCCTGCAATTGCGCGGCATGAATCGCCATCAGGATTATCCCGGCCTCGGCAACGCCCTGCCGCGCCGTCTGCAGGTGCGCGATGTGGAGATCCTGAAAGCGACGGGGGCGAACTTTGTGCGCCTGTCGCACTATCCGCAACACCCGGTCTTTCTCGACACTTGCGACCGCTTGGGGGTTCTGGTTTACGAAGAGATTGCCACCTGGCAATACATCGGCGGTGAGCAGTTCATGCGCAATGCCGAAGCGATGATGCGCCAGATGATCGCGCGCGACGCCAACCATCCTTCCATCATTTTGTGGGGACTGATGAACGAAGGCCGGTCGCAGCCCATGTTCGAGCGCTTACAGCGCGTCGCCCGCGCTTCAGACCCCACCCGGCTGACGGTCTATGCGGAGAACTCGCCTGACGAGGGCAAGAAATTAGGCACCGTGGAGGTGCCCGATGTGCTCGGGATCAACTACGAGACCAACCGCATCGATCAGGTTCACGCCCTCTTGCCCAACTGCAAGCTGGTTACCAGCGAACACTCGAATGCCGGCGCGCGGCGTGGGGATTTGGACGCCGAGATGAAGCAGATTGATCGGGTCAAAGCTAATCTTGACATCCTGGAATCACGGCGCTACATGGCCGGAAGCACCTTGTGGTGCCTGCACGATTACGGCACCGATTACTGGCCCGTCTGGCCGGAACAGCACTCGGGCGCGCTGGATTCCACGCGCTTGCCGAAAGAACTATGGTACTACCTCAAGAGCCGCTGGACGCGCGAGCCGATGGTCCACCTGTGCGGCCATTGGACGTGGCCAGGTGAAGAAGGCAAGCCGCGCGTCGTCACCGTGGTCACAAACTGCCCTTCTGTGGAGTTGTTCCTTGGCGCACGCTCGCTAGGTGCTCGACAGGGCGAGAATCCCATGCGCTGGGAGGTTGTTTATGAGCCGAGCGTCCTGAAAGCGGTCGGAAGTTGCGGCGGGCGCGAACTCACGGACGAACTGCGCCCGGCCGGGCCGCCGGCGAAACTGGAAATCGATGCGAATCCCCGCATCCTCGACGCGAACGGCTCAGACGCCACGGAACTCACGGTCAGCGTGCGGGACGCGCAGGGCATTCTGGTTCCCAATTCGGGTGAGGTTCATTTTGAAGTGGCGGGTCCCGGAATGCTGCGGGGTATCGGTGGAGCGCCGATTGCGAAGATATCGGCAGGCGTGGGTCGAATGTTGCTCCAAAGCACGACGAAGCCCGGAGAGATAACCGTGCGAGCGATTTTCGAGAATCTGCCGCCGGCGGTGGTGACGGTCACAACCCGATGAGGACGCGCGCCATGGCCTTCCCGCTTGGTATTCAGGCGGCAGAAAAAGGAGCGGAGATTATGTTGAGAAAAAGCGCAGTTGTGTTCGCCCTCGGCGCCGCCCTGCTTTGTGGTCAGCGGGGTTGGGGATCAGAATTTGATATGCGGATTGAGTCAGCGACCGAGAAACGTGGCGTGATCACGGTCATAACGACGGGCGCGAAGTTTCAGATCGATAGCCACGGAACAATCCACTGCTGGCAGCGCATTCCTCAATTGCGGCGCGTGCTCGAGGTCCGCTTCGCGCCGGCGGCTGGACTTTTCCGCATCGAGAAAAAAGACGGGTTTTCCTGCACGGTCTCCTGCCGCGCTGGGGCGTTGACTTTCCAAGGCGATAGTCTGGTCATCTTGAAGCTGAAAGAAAACGTTAAGACCAGCTTCACGGGTTTCTTCCATCCTGCCTACCATTTTGAAAAAGGCGGCAAATGGATGCTGATGGATGAGGATGGAGGGTTTGGAGTCTACCCGGTGGCGAAGAAGACCACTTCGGCTCCTGTGTTTTCGAAACTCCCGTGGGACATCGCGTATGAGTTCACTGGGGGAGATGAGGCATGGTTGTCGGTGTTTCCACCGCGACCGTATAACTGGAATCGCGCCTTTGAAGCGATCGAGCACGATGGTGCGAATGAGGGTGCGGGCGCTTACCCGAGCAATGATCAGATTGCGGCCGCTGCCAAGTACTGCAAAGTGCTCACCCTGCATGCGGGCATCTGGCAGGATGTTCCCGAGGACGTCAAAGAGAGGATGACCCCGATTCTACACCTCCCCAAAAAATACGCCGGCCATCCCCAGCCCTGGCTCTCAACCAAACACGTGCCGTTCAATATGAAGGAATTCATCCGCGTGCGAGATGAGGCTCACAAGAGGGGGATGAAGGTGGTGGTCTATCTGAGCCCGTACTATTCCACCGCTCCGGATATTTTCGCTGAGATGCAGCGCGTCCTGAGCGAGTATCAGGTGGATGGCCTCTATTTCGATGGCATTTCGACGGACTTCCGCAAGTCCTACGCGGTGATCCGCCGAGCTCGTGAGATCCTCGGGGACAATCGCATTCTCTATGTGCATTGCAGCAGCGATCCCCTTAAGGATGGACGTATCTATTGTCCGTTCATCGACACCTACGCGGACTACATTATTCGAGGGGAAGCGGGAGTGTGGGGCCTGAAGTTGGACGATTTCCTGCGTTGGACCCTTAGTGGCTATAACCTCAGCAATGCGGTAGGCTATTGGTGTTACTACGGATCGAACCGGCAGCAAGGCTATGACGCCAGTACGCCCAAGTCGTGGACGTACATCGATACTTTGCCAACGACCGAGCACATCGATGCGGCTCTCAGGAATAAGGTCTTTATCTGGCGGCAAGGTCAAGAGTGGAGTCAGCCCAAGTTGAAAGACGGCTTAGCGGCATTCGACCAAGAGTATTACGACAAGATTGAATTGCTTCGCCAAGACAGGGAGAAGCAGGGGATGAGTACCAAGTGAAACGCCTCGGGCGCCCGGGGCCATGCGAATATTGAACTTATGCTCTGCCGAAAACCAGGCTGCACCTCCATCCCCCACCGTTTCCGAGGTTTGTAGGGAGTCTCGGATTTTGCGAAAATCGATTTTCGACATTTTCCGGGCACCCGCGGGTGGCGCCCACATGGCCCTTTATGTCGGCGACCCCTGGCCCGCCCAAAGGCCTCCCTGGTATCCAGGGCGCAGCCCGTCAGCGGACGGATCAATCGGGTGTCTTATACCTGCATGGCCATGAGTGCATCACCCGCGAAGAGACCCCTCAACCACCGCCTTGCGGTCCCCCCTCTCCCCAAGGGAGAGGGCAGTAATCTTGATTTCTATCCCTCTCCCTTGGGGAGAGGGGGGACCGCAAGGCGGTGGGTGAGGGCTCTTTTTGAAGCCCATCGGACTTTGACGGACCCCTGACGGCGAAATGGCTTCGCGAGACAAGTCTAGGCAAGCGGAAAGCTCACGGCGCTATGCCTTGAGCCCGCGCTCGCTCCAGGAATGGGAGCAAGGGCGCAGGCGTCCGGAAAGCGCCGTGCACTCCTACTTGACGGTGATTGATAGAAACTCGGAGCGCGCGTCGAGTTCATCGCTTCTCATGCCGGACGCCTGTTCGAAGGACATATACGCGGGCGTGCCCAGCACCATGCCGGTCTGCGTGTGGGTGGCGGATTCGCGCAGCTTAGCAATGCCGAAATCAACGAGCTTGACCACAACGGGCGGTAGGGGCGAGCCTTGTGCCCGCCCTGGGGCAACCACGAGGGTTGCCCCTACGGAGCAGCGCGCCATCGCGCGGACAGAAATCCGTGTCGTCCGGATAGGTTCTCTGGCATTGGGGGCAGGCGCGCATCGGGCTCCTTGGCGAGTCTAAGTAGCTGCCCGGTGTCGAGGGTAATACTGTAGCCAGCAGGAAGGGCACAACCAGGGAGCATTAAGAAGGTAGCGCAGCGCGGCGGAGCCGCAACCCAACGAGCAACCATTTCTTATTCTCGTAATACCGCAAATGGCACAAATTTCTTGCCAAAAAAACAAGAATTTACGAGCTTGCAATGCAGGGCGCGTGACCATTGTCAAGAATTGAATGTTACAGCACAGTTGCGAAAAGGTCCGCGCTGCATGGGCTTTTCTCCCACCGGGAGGGACAATGGATTGTGGGTGTACGACAAATTTGTTTCCCCCTTTGCCAAACTTCCGATAAAATGAAGTCCCGTGGCACGTAACTGGACTCACCAACTTCGGCGCGCCTTCGCTTCTTACCTGCTGGTGCTCTTGCAGGTACACCTTCTGGGGGCAGCTATGCTCCATCGGCACGGCGAGACGACGGGGCTGTGCCATGGCCTGTGGGTTTCCGGTTGCGAAGTTCCGGCGTCTCCCACGTCAGAGAGCAATCTCCTCTGCACCGTCTGCCAGATCGTCCAAAACGGCGCGGTTCAGCCTGCCAGTGCCGCGCAGGTCCTGCCGCCATCGATTTCGGTTCCCCTGGTTCGGCGCATGCACCTCCCCTTATCTAAGACTTCCTTCCAATTTTGTTCGGGTAACCCTGCGATTCTTTAAGGAGTGTGGGGTGAACGACCATTCTTTCCAACACCTTCAGCGTGGGGGATTAGCGATGATGAACCACAACAGCATGCGCTCGACAGCAAAGCACCCGGGGGTTCTGAGTGCGGCGATATTCCTGCTGGGTTGGACGGCGGGGAGCGTGGCCGCAAGCGCGCAACAAGCTCCACCACTCTCGCGCGTCGATCTCGACCAGGCGATCCAGCTCGCTCTGGCGCATAACCACGCCTTGAAGGCTGCCCAGACTCTGGTTCCGCAAAGTCAGGCCGAGGAGATCACCGCAGCCATTCGACCCAACCCCGTTTTTACTTACGACGACTTGTACGTTCCCATTTTCAGCCCGAGCCAGCTCAACTCGACGACGCTGGACAACATCACGGAATTCGACCTTGGCGTCAGCTACACTTTCGAGCGCGGGCACAAGCGGCAGGCCCGGATGCAGGCCGCGCGCGACCAAACCGCCCAAACGCGCTCCCAGGTGAACGACACTGAGCGCGGCCTGAGGTCCAACGTGGCGCAACAATTCATCGGCGTTTTGTTGGCGAAGGCAAACCTCCAGCTTGCCAATGCTGACTTGGCGAGCTTCCAGCAGACGGTCCATCTCAGCCAGGAGCGCTTTCGGGCCGGCGCGATTGGCGAAGGCGACCTGCTGAAGATCAAGCTCCAGTTGCTGCAATTCCAGATGGACGTCTCCTCGGCTCGACTGGCCCTGGTGCAGGCGCTGGCCAGCCTGCGGCAACTCCTGGGATTCGAGTCCGTCCCCATCGATTACGACGTGACGGGCGAGCTTGCCTACACTCCCCTGGGCCTCAACCAGGAAGACTTGCAACTGCGGGCGCTCAAGCTGCGGCCGGACCTCCTGGCGGCGCAGCAAGGGGTCACAGCCGCCCAGAGCCAGTTTCAACTGGCGAAGGCAAACGGCAAGCGGAATCTCACCACCACGTTGGACTATACCCACGTTTCGGCGCTCAATAGCGCCAGCTTCACCATGAACATTGAAATTCCCATTTTCGACCGGAATCAGGGAGAAATCGCGCGTACGCATTACGCCGTTAGCCAGGCCCAGGAGACTTCCAGCGCCGCGTCTGAGACCGTGATGACGGACGTGGCCAACGCCTACCAGGGGGTGGAGACCAGCGCGCGAGTGGTGGAACTCTACACCTCAGGGTACCTGAAGCAGGCGGAGGACTCTCGGGACATCAGTGAGTACGCCTACAAGCGCGGCGCGGCGAGCCTGCTGGACTTTTTGGATGCCGAGCGCAGCTATCGCGCCACGCAGCTCGCCTATCGCCAGGCGCTGGCGAACTACATGCTCGCCACCGAGACGTTGCGGCAAGCGGTGGGCACAAGGAATTTGTCGTAAGGATTCGGTTGACGCTCTTAAAGTAGTAAGATGCGGCTGCATCAGTTCGCGAACATTGTTTGAACGGAACGCTTGGCACGCGCTGTACAGAGCGACAGAAATTGTAGCGGCGCTCGATGAGTGCCGACCGGCAGTCAGAGACTGCCGCTACAGCCGGATGGGCAAGAACCTATATCGCCCGTTTGGCTCGCAGGAATCCAAAGGTAAGTCATCGGCAGGGCTCGGGAGCCGCTGTTTCCAGGGCGACGCCACCGAACCGCGCCTTTGCTGATCATCCTAACTTGAATTGGCCAGGAGGATTCTTACCATGCGACGATTTGTGGTTCTGGTCTGGTTGCTGGTTCTCGCGCCCGGAATCCTTGGGGCGCAAACGAATGGTAACGTGGAGGAACGGCTGAAGGCCGATGAAGACCGCATTCGGGCTTTGGAGGAAGAGATCAAGGCGCTCAAGACTGCCCTCGCGGCAGTAACCTCGGCTGCGCCCATGGCCGTAGTGCGGGTCCCCAAGCCAACCCCCGAGGTTGCGGTGGCCCCTCCGCCGCCCGCGCCCGAGGCAGCCACGCAGCCACCCGTCGAGGCGCTGCCGCCAGCCCAAGCCCCACCCACGGTGGCGGCGACTCCAGTGTTGCCGGGCGAGTCTTCGGGCCAGTTGCCGGTCTATGGTGGCGCCAGTGCTGCCGCCAAAGCGTTGAACCCGGACATCAGCGTGATCGGCGACTTTCTCGGTGCTGCTGGCAAGAACCCAGTGCTGCCGGGGCCGGCCTTGGAAATGCACGAATCGGAAGTCGGCTTGCAGGCCATTGTCGATCCCTACGCGCGCGCCGACTTTTTCCTCTCCTTTGGTGAGGAAGGAGTGAATCTCGAAGAAGGATACATCACCTTCACTTCGCTCCCCGGAGGATTCGTCGCCAAGGTGGGCAAGATGCGCGCCGCCTTTGGCAAGGTCAACACCCTTCACAATCACGTGCTCCCATGGACGGACCGGCCGCTAGTCACTCAGAACCTCGTTGGGGGCGAAGACGGGATCGATGATGCTGGCATATCAGTGACCCGCATCCTGCCGGCGCCTAAGAACATTTTCCTGGAGGCGACAGGACAGGTCTTCCGGGGCGACTCCAGCGATGTTTTCCAGTCGAACCAAAGGGGCGAGGTCAGCCTGGTCGGCCACTTGCGCGGTTACAAAGACCTTACCGACAATACCAATGTTGATCTGGGCGTCTCTTACGCGCGAGGGCATAACGAGGTGGGCAGCGCGTATCGCACGCAACTGTATGGCATGGATGCCACGTTGCACTGGAAGCCGCTGCGACGCGCCATCTATCATTCCTTCATCGGCCGCAGCGAATTGATCTGGAGCGAACGCGAGCAGGTCGGACCAGTTCAGCAGGCCTTTGGGTTCTATACCTCTGGCGACTACCAACTCGGCAGGCGATGGTTCGTCGGTGGGCGATTCGACCGCTCCGAGCGGGCGACCAACGCCAGCCTCACCGACTCCGGCTTTTCCACCATCCTCACTTACTGGCCCAGCGAGTTCAGCCAGATTCGGGGACAGTATCGGTTCGGCCGGTATGCTGACGGCCGGGACGCGAATGAATT
>JBEKAD010000144.1:0-11117 GCA_050018435.1 Terriglobia bacterium | reverse complement strand
TCACCTTCTGCTCCTGCAATCCTTTGAACGATTTTGCGGGCCAATTGGGAAATGGCGGCTTGGGGTAATTCTCGGAGTTCGAACCAATGCAGGGCGCCATGACGAATGGCGCGTGAGGTTTCGACGGGATAAACCCTTCCCTGGATTGAGCGGAAGGTGATTCCGTGCCGGAATTCGGCCATGGGTTCGCCCAGCGTGAAGAGGGGAGCGCCATGGCGTACCCCGACCGCTGCCAAAGGAGCGCGCATCATCCCAGCAAGCTTTTCACGCAGAGATGCCAATGCCTCGGCGGGAGAGGCGCCAAAGGCCGAGGGGAAATTCCAGAGATCGTCGAGCAAGCCGTCGGCGAGGCCGCGCACCATGGCCACGCGCGTTCCACGGCGGAGAAGGGCCACAGCAAGGTGATGGGATTCCGCCGCGCGGCGAGGGCGGGGAAGCGGGAAGGCCTCCGGATTGCCGGAGCGATACCCGCCACACCATTTCGTCAGCGGACAAGCGGAGCAGCGCGGCCCACGCGGCAGGCAGAGGGTCTGGCCAAGCTCCATCAGGGCTTGATTGAAGTTTCCCGGTTCCCGGCGCGAAAGGAGCCCGGCAAGTTCCGTTTCCACGGTGCAGCGGAACTGGGGCTGATGGATGTTGCCTCGCAGACTACACAACCGCGCCACCACCCGGGCTACATTTCCGTCGAGCACGGCATAGGGTTGATTGAAAGCGATGCTCAGCACGGCTTTGGCCGTGTAATCGCCGATGCCGGGGAGGGCGCGGAGGCCGGCATAGTCTTCAGGAAATTTCGACTGTTGCGCCAGGGCCTGCGCGGCCTGATGCAGGTGGCGAGCGCGCCGGTAATAACCCAAACCCGACCAGAGTTCCAGCACCCGCTCCAACGGCGCTTGCGCCAGGTGCGAGACGGTCGGGAAGGCTTCGAGAAAGCGTTGGTAGAAAGGGGTCACTGTCGCGATCTGCGTCTGTTGGAGCATGATTTCCGAGACCCAGACGGCATAGGGGTCGCCCGTCCCTCGCCAGGGAAGCGCGCGCGCGTGGGCGCGAAACCACTCGAGCAACGCGCGGCGAATGGCGGCATAAATGTGACCCGGCCTCCCTCCCTTTTGTTGTAGTCTTTGCGGTCACGACGATTACTGGTGGCGTCCTAAAAGTGTGTTGACGGTTAGAAAAAGTGTAAGGAGTGCGCTAAAGACAGAAAAGGGCCGAGTGCAACTTCACCTCCACTCGACCCTTTGATCCTTTGGGCGACAAATGCACCCCGCGAAGGTCGTACCTATTATCGGTAGATTCGCTGGGGGAGTCAAGGAAAATATTCTGAGGGAAGATCATCCCCGCGTTATCTTCCCCCCTTCCTCCTTTCAAGAAGAAAACTCTTCCCTCCCTGAAAGTGGACCGGACGGGATTCGAACCCGCATCTGCGACCTTCGCGGGGTGCTATGTTCCCATTACACCACCGGCCCAAAGCTCCTTATAACACGCTTCGGGGGAGAGTTCCACGGTTTTGCCTTCACGCCAGGTGTAGATTGGCAAGGCTTGGCGCGCATGCTTGACAATCACTTTCTCTACCGCAGCTTTGAGCGCCATTTCGGCCCGTTGTTCCAACGGCAACTGGAGAAGGTTTGCGGGCGGTTTGGTCATGGTTCTCCGTAGCGAGCCATCAGTCCCTCGCAAATCTCCCGGTTCATCATAGCGGTCACGCCGATTACTGGACGGAGAAATCGGCGCTACGCACGGTGGAAACGTTGCCCATTTGGTCGCGCCCCTTGATTTCAAACCGGTAATCGCCCGCCTGGAGATGGTCGACGGGCAACTTGATCCCCATGGGTACCAAGGGGTTGCCGGGTTGCGAAAAATCGTTGATCAGAATCGTGTTGGAAGAGAGGACCTGCTGGCTGGTCTTCCGATCGATTATGTTGAACATCACCCCCACGCGGGGGGCGTCTGGGCTTTTCAATGCCGGATCATAGACCTCCACGTAGACCACCGGCTGTGCACTCTTGGCAAAACGGTAGCTTGCAGAGGGGACCAATTGCATACCGTTGAAAACAAGGGGCGTGCGTTCCTCGAGAAGGGCTGCGTCCATGTTCGCGGTAAGCTGCGAGACGGAAACGAACTTATCACCCAAAGCCGGGCCTCCCAGGCTGAGATCGTTGCCGGAGAAGGGTTCTACTACCAAAGCAACGACATACTTACCGAATTTCTCCCCTCCTGCACTCAGCACCAGCTTCAGCGTGTACGATCCCGGAGCAATGTTGAAGGTATTCTGGTAATCGAAGGAACCCTTGGAGAAATCTTTGAGCTCTTTCTTTTGGTAATCCAACTTCACCGTGTCGCTGAATCGCGCGGCGATGGAGCCGTTCTCACGGTAGGCGATTCCCAGCACGTTCACGTCAGAATGGGAGATCCCCTTTTGTTTCTCAAAGTCGATGGCGGAACCCGGAATGGACAGGGCCAAGTTCACGCGGGCCACGCCGGGCTCAACGTAGAAGTAAGGGGCGCTGAGAGAGACCGGAATTTCGCCGGCCTGCGGGCTGGCGGCGCGCTCCTCCAGCACCTTACCTTCGGGTTTTCCTTTCAGCAGGTCAGGGCTCTTGACGTCAAAGTAACCGGTGCGGTAGCGCAAGATCACGCCTTTGCGGTCCACTGTTGCTTTGATTTTGTGGTAGCTGCCATCGTGCGTCTGGCTGGGTGGTGTATACCCGAGATTGTAATACTCGTTCATCTCCTTGGCGACCTTGTCCAGGCCTTTGAGGAAATCGTTGGTGTTGAAGATTTCAAAACCGCCGGTGCCTTTGGCCAAGGCATAGAGAACCTGCTGGTTTGTCGATACACTGTCCGGAATATTCGGAATGATCTGCCGATTGATGCAGTTGGGGTTCCCGAATCCACCCATGCCCGTGGTGTCCATGCAGTTCATGTTGCTGTTGTACATGTTATTTCCGGGATTGTTTCGTGTGCTGCCGGGGTTGCTGACTGTGCCGCTGCCGCGACTTGTGCTGGAGCTACTCCCAGAACTGGTGCTGCCTGTCGAGCCGGTGGCGCCACTACCGCTACCCCGGGAGCTTCCGCCGCCGCCCGTTGTGCCCGCTGCTCCTCCTGCTCCTCCCGCCGACCCTCCTGCCCCCGCCCCGCCTGCTCCTCCCCGCTGAGGTTCAGGAGCGGGAGGGGCCGCTAACACTGCCAGCAGACCCGGCAGGTGAGGGAAGGGAGATTCAGGGCTGCGCAGTTCCGAACTCGGAGGGAATCCGGGGCCTAAACCCGGGGCCGAGGGCTTGGAAATATCCATGCCGGGGTTAGCGGAAGTCGCCAGGCCGCGCACATCTACGGGATACACGGCGATGTTAGCCTTGTTCAGAGCATCGATGGTGGCGGTGAGCTCCGACTGGCGTTCGGGGGTCAAAGCAAAACCTCCGGAGAAAAAGATCAGCGTTTTGCGTCCGGGGACAGTGCGGAGTGTTTTGGCGACTTCGCGAATGGAGAGCAGAACGCTGCGCGCAGCGAAATCCGATTGCGTTCGGCCCAGAGACCCCACTCCGATGGCCGCAAGTTGCACGCCCCCGCCTCCCGCGTTGGGATTAACGGCTGAAAACTTGACGGTGCTGACGGCGCGCTTCAGCAGTTCTCCGTCGGCCGTAAAGTTTTGCGCAATCTTCAAGCCGCCGCCGAAGTCCACCACCGCCATCAGCCGATTGGGGGAAGCGGTGCTTTCCACAAACTTCCCGGCCTCTTCGCGCGCCCGGATTTGAAGGCTGGGGTCCATGGTGGAATCGTCAAAGAAAAGGACCATATAGCGCTGATGTGCGGGGGCGTTGGGTTCGATGTCAGCTTCGCGGGAGAAGGAGGAAATGGGTTGCTCCGCGTCGTCCTCATAGACATGGAAGTCCTTCTTCTCCAAATCCTTGATGTAGTTCCCCTTTTTGTCGGTCGCGATCAGGTCGACCAGGACCAGGTTGGTTTCTGTTTTGATCACCATCGGCGGGTTCTCACCCGCCGGCGGGGAAGGATTTTGCGCACCCGTCAGTTGACGGGCGGGGGCCGTTGCCGATTCGATGCCCAGCCCTCCCAGAGTAATCAGGAGGCCCATCGTCAGAAGCCATTGATGTCGGGACATAGGTCGATCTCCTAATAAGGAATTTCCACCGTGCGATTCAGACCGGAGATTTGACCGCTTTCGGAATCGCGGACGACCGCACGCACCAGATAGGTTCCGGGTTTGACGTCGAAGAGAGTCCGGATCGTAATGCCCGTTTGCAGGTATCTTTCCAGGCTGCTGTCACGCAGGCGCAATTGCACAGCCTTTTGCTGGCCGGTGATCTGGTGGCCATCCTGGTCAAACACCACCGTCACGAAAGTCAGGTTGTCGAGGTTGCGGTCCTCTTCCTTGCGGAAATGCAATGGGTGCAGGTCGATGCGCGTCAGGACGGTAATGCGCGCGTCGGACTCGGTCCTCATGAAGAATTGGGTGTGGACATCGATGGGAAGTTCATGCGTCTCGTCTTGGGAGTAGACCGCTTCTTGAATTTCTTCTTTCTCCTGCACGGTCGGGTCGTTCGGTTTCCTGGGAGCGTAATAGCCGCGGCGTGCTTGCACGGAGAGGCCTTTGAGCGCAACTAACTTGACTTGAATGGGGTGGAAATTGCCGTCGAGTTTCAGATTTTGCGGGGAGAAAGCCAAGAGATAGAAGGCTTCAGGAATGCCGGCGGCCTTGTGGAATCCGGCTTCCAGGTCATTGTTGTTGTTGAAAAAGATGCCCCCGGTATCGAGAGCGAGGGATTGCACGCCATCGGTTTGACGCGAGGCGCTCTCCATGAGCATCTGGATCTTCTGTCCGATAATCGCCATATTTGTCGTGTAGCCGATGTACTTGTTGCTAACGTCGGTAATCGAGGTGTCGGTGTAGAGACCGCGAGCGTCAATGGCGTTGAGGATGACGCCGGCACGCAGAGCACGGTCGGCAATCTGGCCGAGTTGGAAGTGGAGGGTCTCCGTCAAGAAACCTCCGGAGACAATGACCATGCTGCGTTGCCCGGGGAGTGAGGTCATGCGGCGAACGACGGATTCAATCCCCCGCAACGCCGCGTTTGCCTCCGTTTCAGATTGCGTGAGCGACTGCATCGCATTGCTCTTTACCATGGCCTGCGCCTGGGCAAGAAACTGCGAATCGCCTTGAAAATAACATTTCAGGATTTCATCGGTAGCCACGGCGAGAGCGGTCGGGTCGTCGTGGTCGACGATCAGATACGCCTCGTAGGGTGGGATCGCGCCGCAAGAGGTATCCTGCCCCGCGATGGGGCGCGCACGAAGGTCGAAAAGCGCTTGATGCACTTGCGCAAGGTTGTCGGTGAAGTCCAATTGCTTCTGCCCGGAGGAGGTGTACAGCGCCACGCGATCCCCGGGCTGGATAGAACTGGTGAGGAAGTGGTCCGCCGCGTCGCGCGCTTGCACCAAGTTCTCAAAGGGGGTGTTCACGTCGTCGTAGTAAAGCGCCACAAAGCGGCGAGCCGCAGTGGTGGGCATGGCCGTTTCATCCGTGGTCTCCGGTTCGGCGGGGGCGGCTTTCTCGGCGGATTTCTGCGGTGGGGGCTGGGTGGCTTTCAGGGCCGGTTTCTCAATGGAGAAGTGCGAAATGGTCTGCAATTTGCCGTGATCGAAAAGTTGAAAATCTTCTTTACGGAGGTTTTCGACGATTGCACCCTTCGCGTCGCGCACCACCACGCGGACCATCACCAAGTTGCGTTCCGCTTGCAGCTTGAAGGTGGGTTCAACGTCGCGGGAGGAAATCTCTCCGGTCCCCTCCTTTTGCGCCTTGAGTGTGCCGGGCGCAGAGGCCGAAATCACGGTTAGGATGACCGCCAACAGTTGTGGAAGCCATTGGGATCTCGGCTGACGCTCGGGGGTAAGCGAAGACAACATAAATCCTGGCCCGGTGTACTCGAACACAGTGACCCTCCTGCGCACAACCCACGAGAAACCAACCAATGCAGGTCGATGCCCGCCGGTTTATAGACTTAGTTTCCGGCTCGCAAGGTCCAAAGTCAAGCTAAAGGGGGCGGAGCGCGCCGGGGGATTGTCACCCCGTAAGTCGCGACAGTCATCGGGCGTGGATGCGAAGCTTTGGAGTGGGTCCGCCGCGGCGGACTGCCGCTTTCCCCCCCGCGAGTTCGCTCGCGGGGATTTCAACCGAGAGCACAATTGCCAGCCAGCAAGCTGGCTGGCACCAAAGCGGCAGTCCGTCAGTGGACGGACCGCACTGCAAAGCTTCGCATGCCTGCACAAGCTGCAGTGGCGCCCGGCGCAAGCCCGGCCCTTCCCCTCGCGGGTGAGAAATCCACGCGAGACCTTACTCAATGGAAAAATCGCCGGTCAGCACTGGTGAAACATTCTCGGCAGAATCGCGACCCCAGATTTCCATCCGGTAGTCGCCCACCGGAAGCTTGTCCATGGGCAAGCTGAAGATGACAGGGACCAGCGGACTGCCCTGATGTACGTATTGATTTATGGGAAGCGTGTTGGAGGAATAGACCTTCTGCTTCGTTCTCCGGTTCACAATGTTGTACAGGATTCCCATTTGCGGACTGCTACTCCTCAATATAGGATCATAAACTTCCACGTAGACAACCGGCTGCATGTCTTTCTTAAAATGATTATTGCTGGAGGGAACGACCTGCATGCCATTGGCGACCATGGGCGCGCTTCCCTCGATGAGCGTCTGGTCGATGTCGGCGGAGCTCAGAGGGGAAGGGACGAACCTGTCGCCGAAAGCCGGACCACTCAGGGTGAACTGCTTGCCGGAGAACGGGTCCACAATCAGTGGTACTATGTATTTGCCGAACTTCCCGCCTCCCGCGCTCAGTACTAGCTTAAACGTGTATTCGCCCGGCGCTATCTTAAAGGAATGCTGGTAGTCGAAAGGGGTCTTGGTTACCTCCTTCTTTTCATCCTTTTCGTAATCCAGATCCACTGTGTCGCTGAAGCGAGCGGCCACTGACCCGTCTTCGCGGTAAGCGATTCCCAGGACGTTGATTTGCGATTGGAAGTTGTCCCTGTGCTTTTCGAAATCGATGGCGGAGCCGGGAATGGACAAGGCCAGATTGATGCGGGCGATGCCGGGTCTTACATAAAAGTATGGCGCGCTAAGGGTGACCGGAATCTCGCCGGCCTCAAAGCTCGCGACCTTGGCCTCTAACGCCACCCCTTCGGTTTTTCCCGCCAGGAGGTCCGGGCTCTTGGTCTCGGAATAGCCGTTACGGGCGCGGACCTCCGTGCCCGCGCGGTCCACTTTCACATGGATTTTGTGATAGGCCCCCTCGTGACCCGGGTGGGGCGGGACGTACCCGAGCAGGTAGTATTCGTTCATTTCCGCTGAGACCTTCTCCATCCCACCCGCAAGGTCGTTGGTATTGACCACCGGGAAGCCGCCGGTTTTCGCGGCCAAGGCGTAGAGGACCGGATTGCTGAAGGTGCTACTTCCCATCCGCCGCCCCCCTCCGCCCACCATGGAGGTCAAGCCCGTTGGATCTACGGGATACACCCCGACATTGGCCTTGTTCAGCGCATCGAGGGTGTCCTGAAAATCGAACTGGCGCTCGGAGGTGAGGTTAAATCCGGCGGAAAGAAAGAGTATGGTCTTGCGACCTGGGGCCGTGCCCAGCATCTTTGCGACGTCGCGAATGGCCAGCAGCAGATTGCGAAGAGCGAGATCAGCTTGCTTTTGCTCCGCGCCCGTGGCGCCCCCACGCATGCCCAGGCGCGAGCCGGTGCTGCCCATGGACGTGCCCGACGGGTTGGTTTGAGCTGAGGCGAATTTGACCTTGCGGACGGCGCTCATCAATAGGTCTCTGTCCGCCGTGAAGTTTTGAGCAACGTGCAGGCCGCCGCCATAATCCAACACCGCCATCAGCCGATTGGGGGAAGCCGTGCCTTCCACGAATTTCGTCGCGGCATCGCGTTCCCACATCTGCCCTTCGGGGTCCAACCCCGCGTTGTCGAAGAAAAGGACCATGTACCGCTGACGCTCGGGTGCGCCCGGCGTAATATCCGCCTCGCGGGAGAAGCTCGTGATGGGTCGCTCCACGCCATCCTCAAAGACGTGGAACTCCTTCTGATTCATGTCGTTGAGGTAATGCCCCTTCTTGTCGGTCACGACCACATCGACGAGAACCATGTTGGCTTCCGACTTGATAACTCCCGGTGCGGTCGACTCCGCCTGCGCGGAGGGATTTTTCTCCTTTCCTGAGGCCGCGGGAGCTGTAACCGGCGCAAGACTCAGCCAGCTCAGGGCGATCAGAAAGCCATAAGTGGGAATGAGACGACGGCGATACATGGATCACTTCCCTAATATGGAATTTCAATGGTGCGGTTCAGCGCGGAAACTTGGCCACTTTCGGAATCGCGGACCACCGTGCGCACCAGGTAAATTCCCGCCTTTACGTTGAGCTCGGTTTCGACCTTGACGCCGGTACGCAGGACTTTTTCCAGACTTTGACCGCGCAGGCGTAGTTCGAGAGATTTCTGCTGGCCGGTTACGTAGTGACCATCCCGATCAAACAGGGCGGTCACGAAAGTGAGGTTGTCGAGGTTGCGATCCCCTTCCTTGCGGAAGTGCAGTTGCTGAAGGTCAACGTGGGTCACGACGTCAATTTCCGCGTTGGATTTGTCGATCATGAAGAATTGCGTGTTGACCTGGATGGGGAGAGCCTGCATCTCGTTTTGGGAGAAGACGGCATCCTGCAGGTCTTCCTTTTCCTGCGCTGCCAGGTCCTCCGCCTTCTTGGGAGCATAGTAGCCCTTGCGCGCCTGCACGGTGAGGCCCTTCGGCGAGACCAGCGTGACCTTGATAGGGTGGAAGGCGCCATCGTGCTTTAGGTTTTCCGGCGAGAAGGCCAGCGTGTAAGAGGTGTCGGGAAGGGCGGCGACCCGCCGGAATCCTGCTTCCAGATCATTGTTGTTTTCAAATAGGATGCCGCCGGTATCCTGGGCGAGGGTTCCCATGGCTTCACTTTCCCGCAGGGCTTCTTCCTTCATCAGCGCCTCTTTTAGTGCCAACAAAGAGGGGCTATTAGTTTCGGCGGGTCTGGCCTGTGAGGCATCGGCGATCGCTGAGCCGACGTAGGGGCCACGCGAGTCCAGGGCGTTAATGACGATGTTGGCGTGCAGGGCACGATCGGAGATTTGGTTGAGAGCGGCGCCCAGCGTTTGGCTCAGGAATCCATCGGAGACGATGACCACGGAGCGTTGGCCGGGAAGCGTCGTCATGAGATGCACGAGGGACTCAATCCCCCGCAAAGTAACCAGTGCCCTCGTTTCGGACTCGGATTGAACGCGCAGCGCTTCCATCCGGATTTCTTCGGCTGACGGGGGGTTGGGGAGAGCACTGCAATTCTGGATTTCGTCCGCAACCAACGCTATAACGTCATTATCCGGCGTGGGGTTTATACCACTCGAAGTGGAGCCTATACCACTAAACTCGACGATGAGGTACGCCTCATAGGGCGTTATTGCGCCGCAGGTTTCGTCCCGCGAGATGAGCGGATGCGGGCGAAGGTCGGCAAGCGCTTGATGTACCTTGGCAAGGTCATCCGTAAAGTCCAAGGGCTTCTGGCCGGACGCCGTAAACACTCCCACCCGGTCTCCCGGATGGAGAGAAGCTTGAAGAAAGCGGTCCGCAGCATCGCGCGAGCGCGCCAAGCCCGAGAACCCCGTGTTGACATCGTTGAAGTAAAGCCCCACGAAGCGGCGAGGGGGAGTGAAAGCTGGCGGCGGGCCCTCGGGGGCTCCCGGTTCGGCGGGGGTGGTTTTCTCGGCGGATTCCCGCGCGGGGGGCTCGGTGGCTTTCAGGGTGGGCTTCTCCACCGAGAAGTGCACGATGATTTGCTTTTTGCCGTGATCGAGAAGTTGAAAATCTTCCTGGCGAAGATTATCGACCGTTTCGCCTTTCTTGTTCCGCACCACCACACGGACCGTCACCAAGTTGCGCTCTGCTTGCAGCTTGAAGGTGGGTTCAACGTCGCGGGAGGAAATCTCTTGCGGGTTAGTCGTCTGTGCCTTGAGGGTGCAGGGTGCAAAGGCCGGCATCACGGCCAGGATGACCGCCAACAGCCGTGAAGGCAATCGGGGTCTCGGCCGACGCGCGAGGGTAAGCGAGGACAACATAGATCCTGGCAAAGTACGCAATGCCCTTTTCGGCGGGCAGTCTGTTGTGATAATAGCCCCTAACGAACAAGTTCAGCCGCCGCGTCCGCTCGGCGCGGTCGGCTGGAGCGACTTGTTGGGCACTCCTTTTTGATAATATCTTCGGTACTCACTTCACTATCCTTTTGATTGGGAATGCTCAATGAAGAGACCCTCTCCTTAAATTGGTCGATAAACGTGTCAAAACTCAATCCAAAGGTATCGTTGAATACGCCCTCATGATCGCTGGTTTTGCAAAGGCGTTTCATATACCGAAGGAATCTATCGCGGCCGAAGCTTTCAATCAAATAGCCGACAATACAGCCGAATTCTGAGTATATGAACGCCATTCTGTATGGTACGTCCAACCTGACCCCGTCTTCCTTTCTAGTTTTGTAATACTTAGGGGGCATAAAATTGCCTTGTTTTATAAGAGCATACGTCTCTTTCTTGCTGGGGTACCAGGATGTTCCCAATTGGTTCGCACTGTAAACCGCGATGCCTTCCAGCAGCCAATTCGGATATTTGTAGGCTGTCCAGATCTCTGCGTTTTGGAACAATAATGAATGCGACAATTCATGTTTCAAGTATATCTCCAATGAGATCTTGCCTTCCTTATCCTCTTGCAGGGCCCAGGGAGAAATCACTATGTTGCCATTAGGGAATGTACAAAATCTCGCTTTGGACACCGAACGTCGCGCATAGCTGGCCTTATCACGGAAGATATATAGTTTAGGCTTGTGCATGAAGCGCAATTCATGGAAATGCTCCACTTCAGGGACCAAAGCGTCCAGGCGGGCAAAATCGTTGAACCCAGCCCCTTCCTCGACAAAGACAATCATGTGCGACAATTCATGTCTTGTGAACCCAATCGCGACGGGCGAAAAGGGGAATAACTTACCCCACAAGAAAAGATAAGCCAGCAGTGCTGCACAAGCGAAGCT
>JBEKAD010000143.1:0-10050 GCA_050018435.1 Terriglobia bacterium | reverse complement strand
GCAGGGGGATCAACTTCTCCCGAAATCCCGGGAAGGGATGCATCGCCACCAGGTGGGTGGCTGCGGCGCGCACTGACCATTCGTTGTCCGACAAGGCTGATCCCACCGCATCTGCCAGCGCTGGATCACGCGAGCTTCCGATGAGCAGTAGAGAGGCGGCCCGGGCGGAAGAATCAGGGGCCGACAGGATACCTCGTGCCGAAGATAATCCGAACCCCAGGCCCGGAACGGGAGCGAAACCTGCTGCCTCGATGCCGATGTCAATGAAAAGCTGGGTAGGAGTGTGCAACAGGCGCAAGGTGCTCCGTTTCTCTTTGCTGAGATAGCTTGAGGACGCTTTAGACTCTTTGCTTACCACTTCGAGAAGAAACTGCACTCCCTCGGGGTCGTGGAGGCGGTAAAGCACCTTGGCTGCGGCGAAGTCGACTTCGGGAACGGGATCTTGCAAGGCTTTCTTCAAAAGAGGAAGTGTCTGGTTGTCCTTGAAGTCGCCCAGGGTGACAACCACCGCAATCCGGACCGAAACGTCGTGGTCATCGAGCATCAAGGCAAGAAGCGGAAGAGCTTTATCGTTCAATCCCATCAGGCTCAGTGCCTCCGCCGCGCCCTTTCGACCGTCCGGATTCCGGTCATGGGCGGCGTCGTTCAACATGCTCAGGCACCTTTGGGCGGTATCAGCGGGTTTAGTCTGCCCAAACGCCAGCGTCGTGCTCAGCATCAGCAGTATCCATATCCGCACAGTGATTGGCTCCTTTCGGCCTGCGTCATTTCCCCGGTTAGTGCCGGCGACGCCCACACGCTCAGGCCAGCGCGGCTCAGGCCTCGGTAAGTCTCCCGCCCTCCGCGATGGAAGCTGGTCCGCTAATCCCCCAGAACTTTTTCAACTTGGCCGATCTTCTTCTGGACCTTGCCGGCTGTTTTTTCGATCTTACCTTCGACCTCCAAATCTCGGTTCTTGGTAGCTTTTCCCACCTTCTGCTTGATCTTGCCCTTCACTTCGTGAAACTTGCCTTCCGCCTGGTCCCGAGTACTTGGTTTCATGTCACCCTCCTGCTTTAAAGTTCTGAAGCTCTTGCTTGGGTTGTTTGGCCTTGGCATCGTTAATCTTACGCTAGCCTGATTTCCGAAATCTCAAATAACATTCTCGCTCGCATCCACCCCGCGTTGAGAGTAACCCACACTTTGAATAGCCGCGATCACTGCTCTGGTTTGGACAATCCAGGAAATGTCAGGACCGGTGCTGACGCGGGAAAGTATCAGCCGGCATCAGGCCCAGTAGGGCTTGTAGCCATAGTACCCGTACAGCGTGGATCCCAAAGAAAGGTCTGCCATGTCGGGCCAGTTATTCTTATCAAATCCCGGCGCCTTTTCCAAAAGCGCCTTGTCTGCATTCAGAACCAGCCTCTTCTTGGTCGTGTCGACGCTAAAGGCCTGCCAAGGAATGGCAAACAGTTTGTCACCCACACCAAGAAAACCGCCGAACGACAGTACGGCGTAGGCGACCCGCCCACGGCCCAAGTCGATCATGATCTCCTCGATCTTGCCCAAGTCTTCGCCTTTGTAGTTCACCACTCTGTCACCCTTCAAGGAACTCCCGGAGAGCACAATCCCCAGAGTCCTTTCTGGTTGTACTGGCGTCATGATATCTCTCCTTCTTATTTTGAGATTGGGCGGAGGGCAGCGGATTGTCGCCAACGTCTAACCCAAGCAGGCTCGTGTTATCTCGCTTCTACACCCAGTGACCTCGTGCAGGATATTCCCCCCGGAATGTGCTGTCTGTTCAGAATCGACCAATGGCCTGAGCAAACTTGCACAGCAGGATGCCCCGTGGACCTACCACCCCGTGCGAGGCTACAGGCCGCGAGAGGCCCGTCCCGAAAGGCGCTTTTTGGAAAATCGTGCGCCGGAAACAAAGGGCTTATGGTTCGACAAATGGCCAAAAACCTTGTTTCCGGACGGGCCTCGAGTGGGGTATGGGGACGGGGTGGGCGTGGGCCACGAGTTTCGGGAAGGCCACCCCAGTCCGGGCGCCGGGTGTCAGGGGCTGGGGGCTGGGGATTCGGAGTCCGAGGTCCGAAGTCCGAGGTCCGAAAACTGGGGGGCTCGGGGTTGGGGGTTCGGAGCTCGGGATTGGGGGCTTGGGGTTGGGTGACCCCCTCAGCCGTCCCGATGCATCGTGACACCCCTGTCGCCGCGGCGACCGAGGGTTGTAAGTCCTCAGTTCTCAGTATCGAAACTCGAAAATCGAAATTCGAAAGTCGAAACTCGGTGCGCAACCCACGAGTTTCGAGTTTCGGTACTTCCCTGAATGCTGACTCCTGGCTCCTGACTTCTGACTCCTGACTCCTCCGGTCACCCCACCAGCAGGCGGGTTCCCAAAGAGAAATAGAGAATTGTGAAAAGCCAACTGAAATAACGCTCGGGAATGATGCGGGTCAGTCGGCTGCCCAGAACCACGCCGGGCAGTGAGCCCACCACAATTCGCAGGAAAAGGCCGCTATCGAAGTGGCCCATCCGCACATGGAGTGAGCCCGCCAGCGCCATGGTTGCGAGCCCATAAAGAATGTCGGTTCCCACCAGTTCGCCCAGGGGGTATGGCGTAAGGAGCAGCAGGAAGATCATCAGCAAGCTCCCGCTGCCGATCGAGGTGAGCGCCACGAGGAATCCCACCAGCGCGCCCACGGCCACAAGCTTCAGCCGCGCGCCTATCCCCGGAGCGTCAACCCAAGTCTTGGGAGGCTTGACCTTTCCCAACCGGACGAGCGGCAACAGGAAGGCTATGCAGAATAGCGTCAGTCCCAGCACCAGGCGGAGGAAATGGTCCAGTTGGGCTCCCACCAACCTCGACTTCAAGGAGCTGAGCAAAAGAATCCCGCCGATCGTGCCCGGCACCGTCCCGACAATCAGGAACGTGGCGAGCCGCCAACGCACTTGGCCCAGCCGGCGGTGTTCAAACACCCCCAACAACTTGGTGAAAGCGCCGTTGACGATGTCCGTCCCGATTAACGTAACGGCGGGATAAGGCGTCAGCACCAACAATAGTGGGGTCAGCAGCACACCACCACCCGTGCCCGTCAACCCAATCAGTATTCCCGTAATGAATCCTATGAGGGTTATGAACATGGCGATGCTGCGATCCTTCTGGCCCGTCGTCCCCCGGTGGAGCGGCTGGATTCCCCTTCCCCCAAAAGCCGCGTTAAGACAAAAACGCCCACTGCGGCTGTTTCCGTCAGCGGGCGTCTCAGGTTTGAACTCTAGTCAGTGCATCTTACAAATCCCTATTCCCTGAGGACAAAGCACTGCTGGCGGATGGCGTACAACAACACATGCGCTGCTCGTCACTGTTCCTCAAGGAATGGAGATTCGTGGTCATCGCTTCAAGAAGAAAGAGCCTACCACGGCGGCGGGGCCGCGTCAATATTTTTGACAGTAGTGGGTGGTGCGTCGCGCCGGGACACGCGACCCTGGCGGCGCCGATTTCAGCGCCGCATGCATCCCTGTCCGGCTACACTTTTTCGAGGGCCAATTCCAGGTCGCGGATGATGTCGTGCCAATCTTCCAGGCCGATGGACAGGCGAATGCCTTCCGGGTGCATTCCGAAGGCGCGTTTCTGCTCGTCGGGCAGCGCCGAGTGGGTCATGGAGAACGGGTGCTCGATGAGCGTCTTGATTTGCCCCAGGCTTACGGCCAGGGTGACGGAATACGCATGCTCGGCGAGGTAATCCACCATCTTTTCCGCGCGCGTCTGCTTGGGATTGGTTCCCTTGAGCACAAAGTACATCATGCTGCCGGGCGCGAATTTGCCGTCGGGATTGAGCATCTGCCGTTTGGCCAGGGCCTTCTGCGCAAAGCCTTCGGCACCCGGGTAGCTGACGCTCGCCACTTTGGGATGCTTCGACAGGAATTCGGCCACGCGCTGCGCGGTCTTCTGCATATTGATCATGCGCGTCGCCAGCGTCGGCAATCCGTACACCAGCACTCCCCAGGCGCTGCGCGGTGAAAGCACGCCACCGAAATCCTTGCGAAACAGCATGATCGAGTTGTACCACTCTTTGGCCGCGATCACCGCGCCCCCCATGTCGGTGCCGAATCCCCCCAGGCCTTTGGTAAGACTTTCCACCACCAAATCCGCGCCCAGCCGCAACGGCCGCTGGCAGAAGGGCGTGGCAAAAGTGTTGTCCACAATCACCAGCACGCGATCTTTTTCCTCGCGGCCGGCATTGGCCTGGTCCGCCACACGGCGGAGGGCAGCGAGGTCAATGAGTTCCAGGGTGGGATTGATGGGCGTTTCAAAATAGAGGACGCGCGTCGCGGGCGTGATCTCGGTCGCGAGCGACTCCGGCTTGAGGAAATCTGCAAAGCGCACGTTCATACCGAAACGCGGCAGCCAGTTGGTCATTAGGCTGTATGTGCATCCATAGACAATCTGATGTGCAATCACTTCCTGGCCCTGGCGCAGCACCGCGCCCAGAGCCGCGCTGATGCTCGCCATCCCGGTCGCGAAGGTCACGCAGATCTCCCCGCCTTCTGCGTAGGCGAGGTTCTCTTCCAGCATCGAGCGCGTGGGTTCGTCCAGCCGGTCGTAAATGTAAATCGGGATATGCCCGCTCAAGTGTTCGTCCGCCGAGGCGAACTGCACAAAGCCCCGCGCGCCCCGCTCAAGCGAGCTCAGTCGATACGCCGTGGTGTGCGACACCGGCGGCACCACGTGGTGGTCGTAGTCCCACTTCTTGCTGTCATAATTCCCGTGAATCATGTGCGTGCGGAGCTTGTAGTCTTCCTTTTGACGATGCGGTTTGCGGGTTTCCATGGAGGCGCCCCCTTGCGCGACTTTTCACAACATGAAAAGGGATAGCACACTCCGGGCCACGGCGAAAGGGCTTTTCAGCACACCGACTTATTGTCTCGTCCCCCTCTCCTTGGTCTTTCCGAGGCGTGCTGCTACCAGCCCCCAGGTTAAAAATTTCCCCCGGTCCCAGCCCTTGGGGTTTCGAATCTTCGGCCATCACCCACCGCAAGCGACTGGTTTCATGCTGCAACCACATGATCCATCCCCGCAGCCGGGTGTCGACACAATGACCCCGGGCTCTTGTAAACCTTATGAAGTCCATAGGTTTTGCCGATAGAAATGAACGGAGGCATAAGCGCGTCGTGTCACCGGGGGAGAAGAGTTCCTACTGGGGCAGACGCACACTGTGCCTGCTGGCAAGGGGAAGCAATTTGCTGCAAGAGCACGTGAGCATTCTGGAAAACATTGCATGTCGGCGCTTGCGTTACTTATTGACCCGGGGGAATGTTCCGAGGAGATGAAAACGCCATGAGACGAATCCTCTTTGTAGACGACGATCCGCGGATTTTGGAGGAGTTACGGGACATGCTGCGCCCCCAAAGACATGATTGGGAGATGGCTTTCGCGCCGAGCGGCGATGCCGCACTCGCACTCCTGGAGGCTTCGCCTTTCGATGTCATTGTCTCTGCCATGCGCATGTCGTGGATGGATGGGGCCACCCTGCTGGCCCGCGTGCGCGAGTGGTATCCGCAGGTCGTGCGCATTATTCTCTCGGACCGCACCGAGCTTTCCACCGCTTTGCGAGTGGTACCCGTCGCGCACCAATTCCTTGCAAAGCCCTGCGATGCGGAAATGCTGCGCGTCGCCATCGAGCGCGCCTGCCACCTTAAGGCCCTGCTCCATGATGACTCCATCCGCCGCACGGTGGGGGCGCTGGGCGATCTTCCCTCCCTCCCGCGCACTTATCATGCTTTGACGCTGGCGCTTGAAGACCCTAGCACGTCCATCCAGAAAGTCGCCGACATTATCGAGCTGGATGTGGGGATCTCCGCCAAAATTCTCCAGTTGGTGAATTCCGCCTTCTTTGGCATGGCGCGCTCCATAACCAATATTCAGAATGCGGTCAGCTACCTCGGCATCAGTACGCTGAAGAGCCTGGTCCTTTCCGTGGAGGTGTTCCGCGTTTTTGCTCCTAAGGTGCCCCTGAAGGGATTCTCCTTGGAGGATCTCCAGCGCCATTCGCGCCTCACCGCCTACATTGCTGCTCGCCTCCCTGTACCCAAGCACCTTGTCGACATCGTCATGGTCGCCGGCATGCTCCACGACGTGGGAAAGCTCATCATGGCCTGGAAGCTTCCCGAGCGTTTCAAAAAGCTGCTGGCGGAAGTCGCGGAGCAGCAATGCCCCCTTTACCAAGTGGAAGAGAGAGAATATGGGTTCAGCCACGCCGAGATTGGGGCCTATCTCCTGGGACTTTGGGGATTGCCGTACGTGGTCGTCGAGGCAATCGCCCTTCACCATGCTCCGAATCGCGTGCCACACCAGAACTTCGACGCGGCTTCGGCTGTGTACATCGCCAATCTTCTCGCCCAGGAACTGGCTTCCTCCTCCCCATTGCCTTGGGAGAACGAATTGCAAAGCAACCAGGATTATCTGGTTTCTCTGGGAGTCCAAAAGGACATCCCGCATTGGCGTGCCATGGCAGCAGAGGTACCGCTCCTGCTGGCGGAGGCATAAAGTGCCAGAAACCATTCGACTCCCGATTTTCACGTGGATGACGGCGTCCCAGTGCTTGACGCCCTGCAACGCCAATTGCGGAGCCGCTTTGACGCGACGGCAACGGGCGACGCCAAAGAAGCAATCCGGCTGGTGGTCTCAAGCGGGCCGTTTGCTGTGGTCGTGTCCGACTTGCGGATGCACGGAATAGATGGCGTTTCCCTTGTGTACCTGATTCGGCGAACTGCACCGGAAACCGTGCGGGTTTTGTTGAGGGGTAATGCCGAGATGGAAGCGGCCATCTCGGCGATCAACCAGGGAAACATCCTTCGCTTCCTCACCAAACCTTGTCCGTCGGCCGCTCTCTTTGGGGCGCTGGAAGCGACCGTCGAGCAATATCGGTTGTGCACAGCCGGACGCGAGCTTCGAGGGCAAACGCCGCGTGCCAGGCGGTAATTTTTTCCGGGAATGATCCCATCCCAAGGCGCGCCGCTTGGGGGGCCGGCGGATGAAAGCCTCCGCGCCAGTCGCACTTCCACATTTTTCTAGCCTCGCTTGACAAGAGGGACCTTTTTTCCTTACACTTACCACCCAGTAGGGGTTAGCCCGTGGTCGGCGGCTTCACTGGGGGGTGATCCGCCTGCGCCAGTCGTTGGTGTAAAAGGAGGAAACCTGTGCGTCGAATAACTTTCACTATAGCCCTAGTGTTTCTCGCCGGGTCGGCGGTAACCGCCCAAGCCCAAGAAACTGGACCGGTCTCACCGGTGTCCATCCCTGTTGCCGTCCGCTCACAAGCGGACTGCACAGGCTTCATTGCCAAACCTTCCGTGCCCCGTGACTTGTTCGTCGTGGGAGGAGCGGATGACGACTTCCACTCCGTGGTCCGTCAGTTTGTGGAGGGCGATTCGATTTTCATCTCCCAGCACAAAGGTGGAGATATTGCGGTGGGCGCCGAGTACAGCGTGGTCCGTCCCGCCAAGGAACTTTTCCGCACTCGACATTACCAGTATCAGGGATGGGATATCAACAAGTTGGGCAAACCTTATGAGGATGTCGCGAAGGTCAGGGTGACCCACGTGAGTCCGACGGGAGCGGTGGCAATAGTCACCTTTTCTTGCGGATCCATTGTCCCTGGCGACACCATGGTGCCCTTTCAACCTCGTGCCATTCCGGAATACACGCTCTCCAAACCGCTTGACCACTTCGTGCCTCTCGATAGCAACAAACAGCACGGAAGGATAACCGCAAGCCGCAACAATTTTGGCTATCTTGGCCACGAGACGGTTGTCTATTTGAACTTAGGTGAAAATGAGGGAGCCAAGCCCGGTCAGCGGTTCCGCGTTTACAAGGTTATCCCTCCGCACACGACGGGATTTCTGACCAGCGAATCGACCCCGCCGGAGACCGTCGGAGAGGCTGTGGTGCTTTCCGTGCAGTCGAAATCGTGTGTGGCGATGGTGGTTTCAAGTTACCGCGAGATCTCTGCCGGTGACTACGTCGAAGCGGAATAGATCAGCCACGGATGATAAGAATAGGGCCACCCTCCACCCAGGCCAGGACGCGGAAGGGTTGAGGGCCGTGGGTATGTGCGTCGAGAGTTGGTAGCGCCGCGCGCTCCTGATCTCATGAATCGGGAGACCCGGCGCTACCGCCGCTTGGCTCCGAAATCAGACCCGCGTAAGTTAGGAATGAGGCTTACGCCGCAGGGTGAGAAGAAGCGGGGTGAGGTTCGTCGAATACTTGCGCGGTGAAAGCCTGGATCCTGGCCCCTTGCCGCCACGCATCCGGTGGTAGTCCTGCCTTGCGGCACGTTTCTTCCAAGAATTGTTCGCGGTCCCACTTCAATTCCACTGCCACTTGCGGCAACAAGAGGCCGCGCAGGGCTCCGCGCGAGATGAAGAGCCCGTGCCGCCCGACCTCGATGTCCTCGGGGGCAATGTCCGAAAGGGGGGAGAGGACGGAGATTTCCAGATTCAGTCCGCGCACTTCTCGTTTCACAACCGGAGGAAAGCGTGGGTCGTGCAGTGCCGCCCACACTGCGCATTCGCGAACCGTGATGTAGAGCGGCCTGTTCGCCGCAGTGACACCTATGCATCCCCGCAGATTTCTTCCTTTGCGCAGGGTCACAAAGGCGCCGCAGTGCTGGCGCAAAGCCTCCGCCGGTTCCGGGACTTTGGGGAGCTCAGCAAAGTTCAGATACCCCACCAGGGCTTCCCGCGCCATGCGCAGCAGGGTCTGCTGGTCGGTTTCAGTGAGCGGCAACATCCTTCTCTTCCGGCTCTTTCTCGTCAGCCTCAATGACCATCACGCGGCGGGAGGCGCGACGCTTTAATCGTTCATCCAAACGTTTCCAGAAATCCCAGAAGTATTGCGCGGCGGAAGCCACCGCAAACAGCACGACCATCCATAACAAAACTTCGCCGAGAGGGTGCAAAGCCGGAAAGCGGCGACCCTCCATAATGATAACCGTGATGGCCACCACCTGGGACACCATTTTTGTTTTGCCCAGCTCGGAAGCTTCCAGCAGAAACCCTTCGGCAGAAGCAATGGAACGCAGGCCGGAAACGGCGAATTCCCTTCCCACGATGATCACCACCATCCACGCGGGCACAAGGTGGAGTTCCGTTAAAGAGATAAAGGCGGCCGAGGTAAGCAGTTTGTCGGCAATGGGGTCGAGCAAGATTCCCAAGGTGGTGATTTGGCCGCGCTTGCGGGCCAGGTAACCATCCAGCAGGTCCGTGACGGCGGCGAGCAGGAAGACTCCCACCGCCCACAAGTCCATGTTCCCGCCCTTGGTCAGGAGCAACACCACCACTATGGGCACAAAGAAGATGCGGAGAAGGGTTAGCGAGATGGGGAGATTCATGAGCCTTCGAACCCACCCTTCACCAGGGAGGAATTGTACGGGCCAAGCTATCAGTAACGCAGGGAGCCAGAGGAAGGGGTGCTCCAGCGCCCCAGCCTCACTATAACGGACACCTCAGAGGGTGTCAACGATACTCCAAAGCTTGGCCCCCACGCGCATTTCCGCCGGCGTGGGGATGACAAGGACAGGCACGGCGGCGAAAGCCCATGTGGAGGCACTGCAACGCGCCGCTAACTTTGGGAGCCGCTTTTGGGAGGGTCCTTGGTGGATCTGTCGGTGATCCGCGTGCGTGCGGGGAAGGGCATGTCAATTCCTGCCTCCTGGAACTTCTTGACGATGTGCTTCCTCAACTCGCTCTGCACCGGGTACTGGTCCGTGAACTGGCGGACTTGCACGCTAAGCGAGAAGTCCAGGGAGGACTGCCCGAAGCCGGGGATGAACGCCACGGAGGGCTCGGGCTTCGCGAGCAAGCCTTCCAGACCGTCCCGGATGGCCTCATGGGCGGCTTCCAGCAAGACCTTCTCAACCCGGCTGGGATCAGTTCCGTACGCAACGCTCACCGGCAGGGTGTAAGACGTTTGCGTCTCGGGCACGGAATAATTGGTGATGGTGGCTTTGGCAAAGGTGGAGTTTGGAATTACCACGTAGTTGTTGCCAAGTGTCCGCAGGATCGTTGAGC
>JBEKAD010000142.1:0-18369 GCA_050018435.1 Terriglobia bacterium | reverse complement strand
CTGGGAGTTGCCAAGTCGCAGCAAATCTACGAGCAGGCCGGCAAATATACCCCGCAAGCGTTGCCCAATGTGATTTCGGAAGTCTACGAGGACGAAGGGTACATGGTCCCCTATATGTGGGCAGCCATCCTCATTTACCCATTTTGGCCCTCCATGATCAATCACATCGCCCTATACCGGGATGAGTTTGTGAAAGCATTGCCCGCCAACGCTCGGGTCATGGAGTTAGCGTCAGGGCACGGTGTTCTCAGCCTGCTGGCGGCGGAGGAACGGGCGAACATCCGGCTGGAAGGACTCGATATAAGCCCGCCGGCGGTTGCCGTCGCCCATCGCCTCGTGGCTGCCTCAGGACATGCCAACCGGGTCAAGTTCGAGGTCAAGGACGCCCTCGCGGTGGAACGTAAAGGTGCAGGTGGGGAATATCAAGGGATTATTGCCGCCATGCTCGCGGAACATTTGGAAGACCCAAAGCCTCTCTTCCGAGCCATCTCCTACCATCTTGCCAAAGACGGCTTGGTGTTTTTCAGCACCGCAATTGAATCAGCCCAGCGGGACCACATCTATGAATTCAACCAGGAGAGCCAGGCGGTGAAACTCGCGGAAGACGCCGGTCTTCGCGTAACCCGGCTCATCAGCGATGCCAGCGCTCCCCTTGCCGGCGCTCGATTTCTCCCCCGCGCGGTGGCCATGATCTTGCGCCGGCGCTGAACTTCCGCAAGGCGGGCGATTGGCTCGAGGTACACATATGACGATGACCTTTGAAGAAATTAAGACCTATCTGAAGCAAAGGTTTCCCTTTATCATGGTCGACAGAGTTCTGGAAGTCGAGCCGGGCAAGAGTATCAAAGCCCTCAAGAATGTCACCGGCAATGAGATCCAATTCCTTGGCCACTTCCCCGACTATGCGGTCATGCCGGGGGTTTTCATCGTCGAAGCCATCGGACAATGTGCTTCGATTCTCTTTAGCCGAACCACCAGCCAAGGTACGAATGCGGGTGAACTGCTGGTCCTCGGCGCCATAAACGACATGAGATTTTTCGTCCCCGTGCTCCCGGGCCATACCATGATCTTAGAGGTCAACATTTTGAAAATGTTGGCGGAGGCGGCGCTTGTGGAGGGGATCGTGACCGTGGACGGTAACGTGGTTGCCAAAGGCAAGCTGAGCTTCGCCAGGAAAGTAGTCTGATTGGGCCTGACCGCAATGCCGGCGGCGGACCTGGACAGCCTCGGGTTCAAGATGCGGATATCGGCGTGGTGGCCGGTCAACGCAGGAAAAGCATGAGAAGGTCACTGCTCAGAAGGATTTTCAACAGGGCACTTCATCTGATGGCCCGGTTCTTGCCCGGCTCGACAAACTGACTTGGGTTTGATCTCGAGGTCCTCGCCAAGTCATTTACTCTGAGTTGGGGCGAAAGGAACGATGGTGGTGCACAATCGACGAGTTGACACCCGGAGTTGCAAATGCATAGGCGTGAGTCTTCCATAAATGACTTCCGCGGTGATTTCTTGCCCGTAGCCGCGATGGTGCAACGATCCTTTGCGGAAAACGCTCCTCAGGCGCTCCTCTATTCGGCGGATTTTCTCGCGTCCCTCTTCGAGTACCCTGGTGCCAGCTTTTCACTCGCCCCATCTGTTTATGATAGCTCGGGCCCCCTGGGTTTTGTCGCCGGGTTCCCACGGCGCATTAGGCTTCAGGGTCGAGAACTACGCATCATTCTTGGCACTTCACTTGCCGTGTCTCCGGAGTACAAAAACCGAGGAATCGGAGTGATCCTTTGGAGCGAACTGGTGAAGAGAGCTCAGGCTGCTGGGTTCGACGGAATGCTTGCCTATTGCGTCGAAGGTGACCCGATGAATAGGATGGTTCTGAGATGTGGCGACAGACTAGGACTCCCGATCAGGCGCATTTACTCCATCCGGCACTGGGCAACTTTGCTACGATCGAACATGGCTCCTGAGTTGGGAACGGGTGTCTGGGGAGGCCGCGATGCTCCTGGGTGTGTTGAGGCTTTCATGGAAATCGCTGCCACTATCGGACACAGCACACCTCTGGCTCGAATCTGGAGCAAGGAAGAAGCCACGTGGCAATGTACGGGTCGGTCCGGATCGATTCTTGCCAGCTATTCGAGGGGCTTAGGAAGGGGACTCATGACTGGTTATGTCATGCAGATTGCGAACCGCCAGCGCACAAATTGCCTGTTAATTGAGGATGTCCTGTGGGGCGATCTCGAACGCGAGGAACGGCAAGTCTTACTAGGCCACTTCCTGGTTATGGGTGTCAAGGCTCGTGCCCAAATGGCGATTCTTCGTGTTTTGGGGTACGCAGACATCGAACCATTTGTCGCGGCACGTTTTCTCCCGACACCGCGAGTATTCCACGCCTATCTTACGCTCTGGTCTGGGCAGCTTCCCGTGGAGGAACTCTCCTCCATGTATATTGACGTTGTCTGAACTACGACAGCTCCGTCGAGGGGCCAAGAGGCGCCTGCTGCCGCCGGTTCTACAAACAAGGTACGCGGTATTAGATTGATGCCAGGAAGTAGCGTACAAAACGTGGTCAACAATTCCGGCGCCGCGAAGTGGAGCGCTGATGCCACCCCCTCCCGACAATGGTGTGTCTAGATCTCGAAATGGGGCGAATTTTGCCATGCGCACTGAGCTGGCTCCAGCATTTTGCACTACCGAGTGGACATTCACGACCGACTCATCGTACGATGCTGTCGCTACCCCTCTCAAGCGAGGAGGGTCTGCACAGAGAAGGAACAGTGGAAAGGTGGTCTCATGGATTCGCACCGGGCACTATGGACCGGCTTCTACCGGTCAGCCGAGAGATACCCTGAACGGCCTGCACTGATGGTGGCGGATCGAGTGTTCACTTATGCAGAAATCAGGGAGACTGCGTGCCGGATTGCGGCGACCATTCAGTCCTCCTCGCATTACTCCACGACACCGCTGACGGCGGTATTCGCGTATCGCAGCCTGACGGCGTTCGCGGGCGTTCTGGGTTCGCTGCTGGCAGGAAATGGCTACGTCCCCTTGAACCGGACGTTCCCAGTGGATCGCACGCAGGTCATGTTTCAATCCTCCGACTGCCGGTCAATCGTGGTTGACGCTGCTTCCCTTCCACAGCTTGACAAACTATTGGACGGAGCGGAGAAGCCAATACTTGTCATCCTGCCTGAGGTAACCGATATAGGGTCGTTTCGAGAGCACTGGCCTAAACACATGATTGTAGGTTCGACAGATCTCGCCTCCGCGGCGCACTGGAGAGAACCATCGGTCAACCCAGACGCCATCGCCTACCTCCTTTTCACCTCAGGCAGCACAGGCATTCCAAAGGGGGTCATAGTTGCCCACCGGAATGTCATTTCCTTTCTGGACTACATGGTTGATCGATACCAAGTGACAGAGAAAGACCGCTTCTCACAAATGTTCGAATTGACTTTCGATGCGTCGATATTGGACATGTTTGCCTGCTGGGAGCGTGGGGCCTGGCTGTGCTGTCCTTCTCAAAAAACCCTGATCAACCCAGGCAAGTTCCTCCAGGAAACGGAGTTGACCATTTGGTGTTCAGTCCCCTCCACAGCCGTATTCATGAAGCGATTGGGGATGCTGAAATCAAACCAGTATCCGTCGCTTCGCTTGAGCCTCTTTGGCGGTGAGCCTTTGCCAGTGAGTTCCGCCGAAGCCTGGTTGGCGGCCGCCCCGAATTCGGTTCTGGAGAACCTCTATGGTCCCACCGAACTTACGATTGCTTGCACGCTTTACCGCTGGGACCCTCGCCGCTCTCCCGCAGAGTCGGAGTCGGGGATCGTTCCAATCGGGTATCCGTATCCCGGCATGAATGTCTTGGTCGCGGATGAGAAGCTGAAGGAGGTGAGACCCGGCCAAGAGGGAGAACTCTTGATGAACGGTCCGCAGATGTCTCCTGGTTACTGGAAGGAACCTGAAAAGACGGCAACAGCCTTCGTTGTTCCCCCTGGCAAGAACGACGTTTACTACCGAACAGGTGATCGGGTGCGGCGGCCTGATGGTGACGGCCCACTGACTCACTTAGGTCGAATCGATTTTCAGGTGAAGATACTTGGCAACAGGGCAGAACTCGGAGAAGTCGAGGAGGTCGTACGGAAAGCTTGCGGCTCAGACGGGGTGGTCGCGGTTGGATGGCCAGCCACGCCCAGTGGGTGTGGGGGGGTAGAAGTATTCATCGAGGGAGAAAGGGAGGACGTCGAACAACTCCGGAATAGTGTGGCGTCGAAACTGCCTGATTATATGGTTCCGAGGAGATTTCATTTCATGAGGAGTTTGCCCCGGAACCAGAATGACAAGTTAGACCGCGCGGCCATGCTGCGAATGCTGGAAGGAGGTCTGTGATGAGCAACGTCACCGCAGGCGAGGTTTGTGGGTTCTTGACAGAGTTTCTGTCGCAGCGGTTAGCGGTGGAGGGACAAGCCGTGCCGGAAGTTCTCCCTGACGACTGCGACTTGATGCTGGCAGGCATGATTGACTCGATGGGGATACTCGAGCTACTGACTGCATTGAACGAGCACTTCGGAGTGGAAATCGATTTTGAGGGACTGGAACCTGAGTCCATGACCGTGGTTGGGCCTCTGTGCAGGTTTGTGTCGGAACAGATAAGTAAGCCCTGATCATCTAGGAAACGTGTCATCTGAGGGAAACTCCTGCCTCGATCTGCTTAGCCTGAATCCGCCGCAGAGAAGGCGGCGGAGGAACTCCCCTGCACGTCGGGGCACGGTTTTCGGGATTCCGCGATCTCATGTGCAAGCCCCGACCTTTGTGGGGTTTTTGCAGCAAAAGGGAGATGTGCCCCACCATGGGGGGCTTGGTTGGTCATGGGAACTGTCGAGAGATGCTCAGCCTCTTCATGTGGGAGACGCGTGCCCGCCGGCGCGGAGTTGACGACAGGTAAGGATCTCGCGAAAGCAAAACCGTTTTGGCACTTTGGTTTCAGCTCGGTGGTGCTGTTTTATCCTTAGTCAGTCCCCGGGAGGAGACGGTTAATGAAGGAAGGCGTGTTGAGGGGCGTAATAAACCGGCTTCTTCAGTTGCTGGCAAGGGTGCTGCCAGGGGCTAGGACGCTTCGCGTCAGCCTGCACCGTGCCCGCGGAGTCCACATCGGCGAAGGAGTTTGGATCGGCTACGATGCGATTCTGGACACTTCCTATCCGTATCTGATCACAATTGAAGATCGGGCGATGATTGGGATGCGAGTGACGATCATTGCTCATTTCATAGAGTCTCGCGGCGTGAGAATCGAACGCGACGCATTCATAGGACCTGGGGCAATCATCCTCCCTAACGTGGTCGTGGGGCGAGGTGCGGTCGTTACGGCAGGCAGCGTAGTAACGCGCTCCGTGCTTCCCATGACGGTAGTCCAGGGGAATCCCGCGGTCCCGGTAGCCCGCTGCACGGTCCCGCTTAAACGCGGTGTTACGGTGAAAGAATTTTCCAGGGGATTTAAACCACTTTCTGTCCGTGCGGCAGACCCCAAGCGGCAGGACTGAAGCTTATGCAAGAGGAAAGCCCACGGACGAACAGATTCAGTGCGGAGCTCGTCGTCCCACATTCAAATGAACTGGCGGCCGCATACGCTCGCCTGATCCGTTTGGCCGAGTGTTTCGGGATACGTTGCGGACCACTTCGCTTGGAGAAACAGGTTCAACAGCGGGCGGCATTCCCGTGAGCGGGGTCCTCGGGGATGGTACCCTTATTCCGTTCACCCGCCTTGGCGATGACGTTATGGTTGAAATCGAGCTCCCGCGGAGCCGAAGCCGCGATCCATGTGGAATATGAAGATGCTTTCCGACGCGCGCTTGTCGACTACACGCTGAAGGATCGTTTCAGTGTCTGCGTCCGCCGTCATCTTGCCGGCTTCCGTGACAACCATCTTTCGAAGAGCGAGTTCCTATTGCGGATCGTGGCGAGACTCAAAACCGACCTGCATCGGCGCTGACTTGAATTGCATTTCTCAACGAGATCCCAGAGGCAATAGATTTGAATGCGAGCAGCGCATCAGCCTGAGTTCTTGAACTCGATCAAGGAATCCGACCAACAGTCTTCCTCTGAGCGCTCTGTGGACTCAAGTGAAACAGCCGAGAGAAGCTGATTTCTTATAGGGAAGAAGTTGTGATCATCAAAATAGACCATCTTGCCTTTTCTTCGCTTGACCTCCAGGAGGACCTGGGAACGTTTGGGTCCCTCGGGTACGAAGCCCTTTTCGTGGAAAAGGATCTCCGTGACCTAGAAAGCGCGCGGCCCTTCATGAAGCATTTTAGTGGACACGTTGACATGGCGCTCATGACTCGCCCGGGCAGCATCAGCGTCGAGCTCCTCCATTACGGCCACGTCGCTGCCGAGGATTCGTATCTTTTTCCCGTTCTCGAAGGAACATGCCTCAACATGGAAAGGGTCAGGGACGCTTTCGTTGCCGACGGTGGCTCTTTTGTCAGGTCTAAGTCCAGCCTTCTAAAGGCGGATTTTTTCGTTCCCGAAGGAATACAACCGGCCGAATTCGTCTGCAACAGGGTGGTCGTCGATGCGGACGACATCGAAAGTTCAGCCGATTTTTGGTGCTCTCTGGGTTTCAAGCGGGTCGCCACAGGTGAGCAGATCACCCATCTGGAATTCAGGTCCCCTTTCATGAAAGGAATATACCATCTGTCCATTCGAAAGAGGGAGCCCCGGCAGGCCCGATGTCTTTTGGATAGTCAGGGATTCAACTGTATCGCCTTTGTCACCACCGATACAGATAAGGAGCGCAAAAGGTTCGACAAGTTGGGAATGGAATGCACAGAAGCTGAACCTTTAAGAGTCAACACCAAGGACCTGCGCATTTTCTGGCTCCTGGGACCGTGTGGGGAGATTGTTGAGCTAATCGGCCTGAGGTAGGAGTTGAACGTTTCAGTTCTTTTCTTGCGCGCCCATGACAGATCGCCTAACCTCAGAAACCCGAAAACATTCAATGAAAAACTCGAACATAGAAAACTGCATGGTCGAAACCCACTGCTTCCTGTACTAACTGACACTTAGGCAAGCCACCGGTTCGACCAGCGAGACTCGAAGAGGTTTGACCGTTGAGGAGAGTGATCGTGTCGCTGCACTCATTGATCTGGCGGCGCAGCGTAAGCTTCCGGTCATGGTCCATAGCGGTGGGACCGTGAGCGTGCTCCAGGACGAACACTGCCAGCCCAGCGCGCTTTTCCGGCTCTCTGCTCGGTGTGCAGGGGTGGACTTTATTGCGGCCCACAGTGGGTTTTCGAATTTGCGTGCTTTTGGACCGAATCCACCACCGAATCTGTGGTTTGATATCTCGGCGTGGCAGGATCGCTTGGCAAGCGACGTAGAAGGGTTGAAAGCAGAGATCCAGCAATTGCTGGCGCAGTTTCCTAACCGCGTTTTCTTTAGTACCGATAGCCCCTTCTATGGTTTCAATATGGCTTTTTCAGAGGCAAAGTGGATTGCTGTCGTCCGAGAATGCGCTGAACGGCTTGGACCAGAAACTGTACGGTCCGTCTTTTCCGGAACGATACTTGCGCCCCGTACGCGGGACTCAAAGCGAAACGCATGAATCCGATGTAAGGGGAAAACCCCAGACGGACAGATCCTGTATGAAGCTCGTCATCCCACAAACCGGTGAACTGCAGGCAGCAGACGCTCGCCTGATCCGACTGGCCGAGTTTCTCGGGATACATTGTGACCCACTTCGCTTGGACAAACAGGTTCAACAGCGCGCGGAGTACATTGAAAGAGCAGCTCCAGACCGGAACTCTTGTTTGGTCATAAACCCGCGAGTCATGCGGGAATGGGTAGGCGGGGATGTTCTTCCCGCCGAACTAGTTTCCTGCCTCGTGTCACGCTTTCCGCACGTGCTCGTTCACGCCCTGACGCTGGATCCCTTCGTCGCAGGCATGATTGCCACCTTGTCGAGTGGAAAACTGCAATCGGTCCAGCCGATCGCGGATGCCGGGCAGCCCTATGAGATTAGCTCGAACTCGAAAGACTTCTGCGGACCTTTTTCGGGACTCTCTTTCGGACCCATCAACGCTGCCAACGACCGCGTACTTGCCGTCAGCACTGATGACTCAACTGCACGGAAACTGATCTGCATCGGCGGACGCCCTCTTATGGCAGCCATGAAGCGGGATAAGACGGAAATCCTGTTCCTCGCCATTGAAGACACTGCGGACGTCAACGCTCAAGTCGGTCGCGCGCCCTTGAGCGACTATTTCTCCCAATTAATGCCCCACGCCATGGCGCTGCGGCACATCTTCGGGGAGGCCTGCTGGCATCCTGGCAGACCTCACGCTTCAATCATCATTGATGATCCACTTCTGCGGCGGGACTATGGATTTCTGAATTTCGAAACCCTGCTCAGCCTTATGGAACAGTACAATTTCCATACGACTATCGCGTTCATCCCTCACAACTACAGGAGGAATTCAGCGCGAGTCGTAAGGATGTTCCGGGAGAACGCCAACCGGCTCTCGATTTGCTTCCACGGAAATGATCATACCGCGGCGGAACTTGCGTCAACCGACACCGCCCTTCTCAACACGATGCTGGGTATCGCAGAAGAGCGGATGAAGGTGCATGAGCAAACGACCGGACTGTGTTGCGACCGAATGATGGTGTTCCCGCAAGGGGTATTTTCTGTAGAGGCTATGGAGGTTCTCAAATCCCGAAACTTCCATGCTGCGGTGAATACGGTTCCTCACCCCATGGGTCAGCCAGTCCCCCTCACAATCGCTGATCTCACCCAGCCTGCGGTGCTTCGATATGGGGGGTTCCCTTTATTCATGCGAACGTACGTCAAGGAAACCCAAAGTCAAGACATCGCTTTCAACCTCTTCTTCGGAAGGCCCGCTCTTATCGTCGAACATCATGACATTTTCGAGCACCCTGAATTTCTGGGGGAGGTGGTCCAGAAGGTCAACTTAGTTGCGCCTGCGATTTCTTGGTCCAATCTCGAGAGCGCCGTGGACAATTCAATTCTCAAGCGGCGAACGCCAGATGGAACGGTGCAGGTTCGAGCTTACTCGAGTAACGTGCGCATTGCGAACCATTCCGCTTCCGTCGAGCGGTTTTCCATTGCATGGGGCCAGCCCGGTCAACACTCCCCCTTTGACCATGTGCTTCGCGACGGAACTCGGTTCCCTGGCGTTGAGGTTAATGATACCGGAATTCGCGTCTTAGCGGAATTGGCTCCCGGCACTTCCCAGACATTTTCAGCGGTCTATCGGAATGGTCACGCCACCCATGGAAGCCTTGGCTTTTGGTGGGATGCCAAAGCTTTTCTGCGGAGGAGGCTTTGCGAAGTGCGAGACAACTACCTCAGTAAGAATCAGCATGTGTTGACGGCTGCCAAAACCTTGCAGCGCCGCTTTCTAAATTGAGTCAGTATGAAGGAGAATATCTTAACCACGTCTGCAGTTGGAGACTTGTTGCGAAGTCCCGAGCAGAGGGGATGTTCCCGTGTTAGTTAAGGGAGAGGTTCGTGCCCGTTCATGAATTGCACCCGCTAGGAGACCCTCGATGGGAGGAGTTTCTCGAGAGGCATCCGCAGGCCTCGGTATTCCACACGCCGGGGTGGCTGGAGGCGCTGCGGCGGACTTACGGTTATGAGCCTTTCGTCGTGACCACCGCGGCTCCCGGCGAAGAGCTGAAGAACGGAATCGTGTTTTGCCGTGTCAAGAGCTGGCTGACGGGCAATCGTGCCGTGTCCCTCCCCTTCGCCGATCATTGCCAGCCGCTCGTGGAGAGTCCGGAGAGCCTTGCCACGTTGCTAGCTGGGCTAAGGGAAGAGCAGACCCGCGCGAATTGGAAATACATCGAGCTAAGACCGTTCCAGGGAATACCGGGGCTAGGGACTGGGGCCTCGGGCCTCGGGCCTGATACGGGATACGGGACAACAGAAGCGGGACTCGGGACGGGGGGGAACCATCCTCAAGACTATCCCCGAGATTCGTTGCAGCTTGCGACGATTTGTTGTCGGCAGAGTAAATACATGCATTATTATGCGTCCTTCATTTTTGGTTGCGGCTCCGCCGCGCTGTGCCTCTGTGGTGAAATCATTCGGGGAGAGCGCAAAGTTTCATTTTCACACGCTCGACCTGCGGCCCGATCTGGACTCTCTTTACCGCGGCCTCCACAAAAGCTGTGTGCGGAGGAAGATCCAACGCGCCGAGCAGGAGAATCTTGCATATGAGGAAGGGCGCTCAGAAGCCATTCTGGCGAAGTTCTACCACCTCCTTCTCCTGACGCGCCGCCGCCATCAGCTTCCGCCGCAGCCGCTGGGATGGTTTCGGAATCTTCTCGACTGTCTGGGTGATCGAGCCAGAATCCACATGGTGTCGAAAGATGGCCAACCTATCGCCAGCATCCTTACATTGTTATATAAGCAAACCCTTGTTTATAAGTACGGCTGCTCGGATAGCAGGTTCCACAGCCTGGGAGGGATGCCGCTCCTCTTCTGGAAGGCCATTCAGGAGGGCAAGCGGCTGGGCGCTACAGAATTCGATCTCGGCCGCTCGGATACTGATAATCCCGGCTTGGCGGCTTTCAAGGGGCATTTGGGCGCCACCTGTTCCACGCTCACCTATTTCAGCTATCCGCCCCGGGTATCGTCAAGCCCTGCTTCCGGTTGGAAAATGAAGGTCGTCACCAGCGCGTTTGGCTGGCTGCCCGATACGCTCCTGATTACGGCGGGCAGGCTATTGTATAGGCACGTGGGGTAACACTGCTCCAGGAAGGGAGTGGGTTAATTTGATGTTGTAGCGGCGAGTTTATCCGTCACCTGACGGACCAAATGGCGGCGTAAAGCCGCCTCTACATCAAATTGACCCACTACCTTCAGGAAGGGAAGAACGCGAGCTTGAATAAAGCGCTGATTGATTACTTTCGATGCCCTGAAGTCTTTGCGGATTTCGCTCTCCGAGGAGATCTGTGCCCGGGTGAGGGATATTTTCGCTTCGGGCCGGATGTCGTCTGCTATGGGCAATCGTCCTTGGGCTATTATGCCGAAACGCCCGCGAAGGCGACTTGTGATCTCGCCTACCATATCCGGACGGAAGGGACAACCAGCTACATTCCCTTTGACCCTTCGGCGGTGGTTGACAATTTGCGGTGCGAACGCTACCTTGGCACCAGCCTGCATAATGGTTGGGAGGAGGAACTGACAAGCTCGGTGCGCAATGTGTATTACCGTCTTCGCCCGCACCTGGGAGTTCCCATTCGCAAGCGACTACAGCGATTGTGGTTGAGGGGTTGGGAAAGGAGGTGGTTTCCGAGCTGGCCGGTGGATCGAACCGTCGACCAATTGCTGGAGAAGCTTCTGGCCGTCTCCATGAAGGCACACCGGGTCGAGAGAATTCCCTTCATCTGGTTTTGGCCCCACGGTCAGAAGAGCTGCGCGATCCTGACGCACGATGTGGAAGAATCCTCCGGGGTTGATTTTTGTCCTTCGCTCATGGACATCGATGATTCCTTCGGAATCAAATCGTCATTCCAGTTCGTCCCGGAGGAACGATATGCCGTTTCCCGAGCCCTTTTGGAGCGCACCCAGGAGAGAGGGTTTGAGGTCAACGTTCACGACCTCAATCATGATGGCCACCTATACGACAGTCGGGAAGAATTCCTTCGCCGCGCTCTGAAGATCAATAAATACGCGAAGGAGTACGGCGCCGTGGGGTTCCGGGCCGGAGTGCTTTATCGCCGACTCGATTGGTACGATGCGTATGACTTTTCCTACGACATGTCGGTTCCCAATGTGGGGCACCTGGACCCTCAACGCGGCGGGTGCTGCACCGTGATGCCCTATTTCATCGGGAATGTGCTGGAGCTTCCTCTGACGACTACGCAGGACTATACGCTCTTCAATATCTTTTCCGACTATTCGCTCGACCTATGGCAACAACAGATCAGACTCATCACTGAGAACCACGGCCTCCTTAGTTTCATCGTGCATCCTGACTATCTCCTCGAGAGAAGAGCACGCGATACCTATGCTGGACTGCTGGCGCATCTCTCGCGATTGCGCAGTCAGGGGGAAGTCTGGATGGCTCTGCCCAAAGAGGTCGACCGCTGGTGGAGAGAGCGAGCCAGGATGACGATTGTGGGCGAAGCCGGACGATGGCGGATTGAAGGCCCGGGCCAGGAGCGGGCAAGGCTGGCTTACGCGTGCCTTGCCGGCGAGCGGATCTCGTACACTTTCGACCCGTCACCGACGGAAAACCCATTGGCGCCCGCGGCCGTCACATCGTGACCGTATCATCGAGCATCGCTCTGCCCTAAGGCTTTCTTTTAAGTCATCTTCCGCCTCCCGAGGTATCGTTAAAATGTCGATTCCATCATTTGGCACTCCGATCCCGCCCGCGGGACAAGACCCGACCCCCCGGCCTGGAGCCACGTTCGTCGCCCGGTATGCAGCGGGAGTGGTTTCCCCAAGGAATGCACTTTTCTTGTTCCTTATAATCGTGTCGCTCTTCGTATTCTGGACGCCGCTGAGGACACTGCTGGATTACTCCCTGCGGGTGGGGGATCATGACTATGACAAGTACTCACATATCTTGTTGATCCCCTTCATCAGTATGGTACTGGTGTTCTTGGAAAGGAAAAGAATCTTCGCGAGTGTCCAATACGGTTATCGAATTGGCGCCATTCTGCTTTTCGCGGGACTCATTGTGAATTGGTCAGCGGGGTGGGGTCTAAATCAGCTCGGAGCGGAGAACTCTCTCTCCGTACGGGTACTAGGACTGGTTGTATTCTGGATTGCTGGATTCATCCTTTGCTACGGAACACGAGCTTATCGGGCCGGCGCATTCCCACTCTTGTTCCTCCTCCTGGCCGTACCTATCCCTAACCTCTTGGTCAACGTCCCGCTGTCGGCTGTGCGGTACGGATCAACAGAGGTGTGCTCGCTGATATTCAACGTGGCCGGCGTGCCGTTTCTGCGGAATGGTTATGAATTCGTCTTGCCTAGCATCAATATTGAAGTGGCGAAGGAGTGCAGTGGGATTCATTCAACCTTGGCCCTCTTCATTGTCAGCCTCGTCGCGGGATACCTTTTCCTTACATCCCTTTGGAAGAAAGTCCTTCTAGTTCTGTTCGTCCTTCCCGTTGTGTGCATCACCAATGGCTTGCGGATTGCCGGGCTGACGTTGCTCACGGTGTATGTCGATCCCAGGTTCATGCACAGTAGTCTTCATCGCGACGGAGGCATCGGTTTCTTCCTGCTGGCCCTGCTATTCTTGTTTGCAGTTCTTCACCTCCTGCGAAGGGGACAAAGGGTAAAGGAGTCTCGGGGTGAAGTCTCCGGCTAGTGTCCTGTCCCAGCTTATTCTTTACAGCAACCACCCCCTGGCCCCCTCCTTACCAAGGAGGGGAGCCAACTTGTAAGTTCCCCTCCTCTCTGAGGAGGGGGCCAGGGGGTGGTGGGCGAATCCACTGTCAATAAATAAACGGGACAGGACACTAGCGAAGATCTGGCGACAGCTCACGCAAGGCAGACAAGGCCGGAGCGCATGGAAGACCTGAAACTAAGGATACATGGAACGTGATTTCGCCAAGCCTCTCTCTGCGCTCCGGTGGGCCATAACCCTTGCGTGGGCCGCCCTGATTTTTTATCTTTCGACCCGAACCTTTAGCCCCAATTTCACGCGAGGGTTGCTGGCCTGGACATTCCATCTCCTTCACTTTCACGTCTCGGGGCGCACATTCAATCTTCTTCATGCGTTGCTGCGCAAGCTCGCCCACTTAATCGAATATGGCATCTTCGCCCTTCTTCTTTACGGCCTTCCCGGCGAAAAGAGGCGAGGGCGCTGGCGACCACGGCGGGCGGTATTTTGCATTTTGGGAGCTGACGTCTATTCCCTGACAGATGAATTTCACCAACGGCTTGTTCCCGGAAGACATGCTTCTCTCCTCGATAGCGGATTGGACACCCTTGGGGCCGCGCTGGCGATGCTGGTTCCTTACACCCAGGAAAAGATCTCCTTCCTTAAGTCGGACAAGACTTTCTCTGAAGGATCGTGCCGTGTGAATCGCACGGTCCCTACTGAGTCAGAGTTGGAGTCTTGATCAAAGGAGATAAACTCGCTTGCTTAACTTACCATGCCATAGGATCACCCACCGGCTCAGTGCTGTTACAGTTACAATGGATTGGCGCGATGTGAGCAAAGGTTGTCGCGTCGAAGCCTCTTAGGTCGAACTATGAGAATCAATATCTGGGGCGCACGAGGATCGACGACTACTCCGGAACGTCGGAATTCCCGTTATGGCGGCAACACGCCCTGCGTTGAGGTCCGCCTGGCCAACGGCACGCTCATTGTGCTGGATTGTGGCACAGGACTCCGCCCGCTCGGGAATAGTCTTCACCGGGAGTTCGGCGAACGGCCCATTCTCGGCTTCGTCTTTCTGACCCACTTTCACTGGGATCACATCCAGGGTATCCCCTTCTTCCTGCCTCTGTACAAAGCCGGGAACCTCTTCTGGTTTCATTCTGCCGGCCGCACGGGGCTCGACACCAAGGCCGCGATCGAAGGCCAAATGACCAATCCCTATTTCCCCGTGAAGATGGATGCCATGCAGGCTGCGCATCATTTCTTTGACCTGGGTTGTGGCAGTATCAACGTTAAAGAGGCAATTATTACTTCCCGGCCGCTTCACCATCCCCAGGGCTGTGTGGGCTATCGCATTGAAGCGGATGGATCGACCTTCGTATTTGCAACAGATACTGAACCAGGTTCCCCCCACCACGATCGCTCCGTGCGGGACTTGGCGCAGGGAGCCGACATCCTGGTCTACGACGCTCAGTACACGCCGGAACAACTGCAACGCGAGAAGAAAGGCTGGGGCCACAGCTCGTGGCTGGAGGGCACGCGAATCGCGCGGGAATGTGGGGTAAGGCATCTGTTGCTGTACCACCACGACCCCGCCAGCAACGATGCCTATATCGACCACTTAGTCGAGCGCGCTCGCCAGCAGTTTCCCGCCGTCTCCGGGGCAGCGGAGGGCATGAGGATTGATCTCTACAACGGCGCCATTCGCTGGGCGAACGATGGATTGGGCGATGATCGGCGCCGGGAACGCCGACTGCGTCTTGAACTCCCGGTACACGTCAGGTGGCGCGATAATGGCGGCCCTCAGCTCGAAACGCAGGGCCTGACGCGCGACCTCTCCAGAAGCGGAATATATTTCACGGCCCCGGCGGAAGTGAATACGCAGCAGACGATGGAGTTAGGTGTCCAGTTGCCTGAAGAAATCATGCCCGGTACCGGCCTTGAGGTTCGCTACCTTGCCAAGTCTGTCAGGACAGAGAAGCTCTCCGGATTCCTGAGTTCCACGAGCACGGCAGTCGGCGTGGCTGCGCGCTTCTTGACTGTCCCGAGCGAGGCCGGAAAGGGCGGCCTTGCCGTTTAGCTCCCCCCTTTCAGGATCACAGGCGACTGTTAGCCCAGCCGTTTAACAGCGATTGTCAGCGCGACAGCTAGACGACCGGTGCCTCACCGGTAGCAGATCTTGAAGATTTGAGGAAGCAAGGGAGGATTCATGGTAAACGAAGTGCGCTCACCGGAGTACTTCAAGGGGTCGAATCTCAAAATCGGTGTCATCGGATGCGGATATGTAGGATTGCCGCTGATCCTACGGTTTGCAGAACGCGGCCACTTCGTTTGGGGTTTTGATACTGATCCCACCAAGGTGGAGAAACTGAATGGGGGCCAAAGCTACCTTCGGCACATCACCGCAGAAGAAATCAAACGGCACGTTGACGGCCGACATTTCGTCGCCACGAGCGATTTTTCCAAGTTGCGAGGGGTAGACGCAATTCTGATTTGCGTGCCTACGCCCCTTGATCAACGGCGGGAGCCCGACCTGACGTACGTTGAACAGACTGCTCATGCGGTCGGGGAGAATCTGCAACGGGGGCAGTTGGTGGTTCTGGAGAGCACGACTTACCCCGGCACCACCGAGGAGCTGGTTTTACCTATCTTGGAGCGAAGCGGATTGCGCTGTCCGATTGCGAGCAGGGAGGAAAACAAGAACATCGCCGGGGACTTCTATCTGGCGTTTTCGCCCGAGCGGGAGGATCCCGGCAACAGGAAATACAATGTGGGAACCATTCCGAAGGTCATCGGGGGAGTAAACCCTCCCAGCCTTCGAGCTGCGGAGGAGCTGTACTCCCAGGTTGTGCCGAAGATCATTCCCGTTAGCTCGACCCGTGCCGCGGAAATGACCAAGCTGCTCGAGAACATCTTTCGGTGTGTCAATATTGCCTTGGTGAACGAGCTGAAGATGCTCTGCCTGCGGATGGGCTTGGACATTTGGGAGGTCATCGATGCGGCCTCCACGAAGCCTTTCGGTTTCATGCCTTTTTACCCCGGTCCCGGCCTGGGAGGGCACTGTATTCCGCTGGATCCGTTCTACCTATCATGGAAGGCTCGCGAGTTCGATTTCGCGACGCGATTCATTGAATTGGCGGGCGAAATCAATACCAACATGCCCTACTTGGTGGTGGAAGCGGTTGGGGGGGCTCTGAACCGTCAGGAAAAAAGCCTGAAGGGATCCAAAATCCTTGTTCTGGGGATAGCCTATAAGAAGGATATCGATGACACGCGGGAGTCCCCCTCTCTTAAGATCATGGATTTGCTCATGAAGAGAGGAGCGCGAGTGGATTACAATGACCCGTACGCTCCTGCCCTCTATAAGATGCGTCATTACGACTTTTCTGACATGCGGTCACTTCCACTGACCGCCGAGGTTCTTTCGCAGCATGATTGTGTGGTCATAGCGACCGACCATTCTGCATACGATTATCAGATGATCGTGGACCACGCGCCGCTCGTCGTGGATACGCGGAATGCCACGCGCGGCGTTGTCAGGAACTGGGAAAAGATCGTCCTTTGCTGAAGAGGTTTCGTGCGGCGGTCTGCTGGAACCCAGGAGCGTAGTGGGTCAATTTGATATAGAGGCGGCTTTACGCTGCCATTTGGTCCGTCAGTTGACGGATAAACTCGCCGCTACAGCACCAAATTGACCCACTACCCCCAGGAGACGTGGCTTGAGGACGAGGGAGGCCCCCTAAGGCGTCGTTCCGTCTTCACGGGGCCGCAGGCAACGCTATGATTATCTTAATCTTATGGATTTGCTCACCGCTTCAATATGTGTGCAAAATCTTGCGCAGTCGTGGAAACATCTGCGCTTACCCCGCCCGCTAGACGGAATGCGATGTCCGTAACTGCCTGATATCCCGAAGCATCCATTCATTCTCGAGTTGGAGACAGAATTGCATGTAATGTTAATGTTGAGGATCAGGATGGGAAAGCGACTCCGCCGATCTCGGAGAATGCGAGTTGGGCTGTCAACTTGAAGGCGAGAAACATACAATGGGTAATTTAATTCGCAAGTACTGGTATTTGACTGCGGTAGCGCTGCTCTGTTTTGCGTCCAGCGCTCTCGCTGACACTGTCAACGTGACATACACGGGACCGGGCGGTAACAACCTGGGCGGGGTTTACGTCTACCCGTACAATTTGTCAATTAACGGCGCGCCTAGCACGCCAGCGATATGCGACGATTTTGTAGATGACATTTACGGCGGGGAGTCTTGGACTGCCAAGCTAAACACCTTCTCAGCGGTTACTAGTGATAGTACATTGTGGGGAGACAACCCGTCCGGCTACGAAGAAGCAACTTGGCTTGCAGCTCAGTTGTTCCATCAGACTGTCCCGTGTCCGACCGGCGGAAACTGCCAAGCTGACATTAATTATGCAATCTGGGCGATTTTCTACCCGGCCGCGCTTGGTAATCTGAACAGCGACCCCACCAACTATGCCAATGCAGTATGGTGGGAAGGGCAGGCGGTGGCGAATGGGCAGACAGGCGGTCTCCATGGTTTTGAGATCCTCACGCCAGATCCTAACGATGGGCCGGGCAAGGGTGGGCCGCAAGAGTTCCTATACTCCAGTCCGCCGGTGACCCCCCTGACCCCCCCCCTGACCCCCCTGGACCCCACCTCCACTCCGGAGGCCCCCACCTCAGTCCTTCTCGGTGCCGGCGTGTTGGCCTTGCTAGCTCTAATGGTGGTATTCCGTCGAGGCCAAGTTCGGACTGCTCTTTAGGCCCCGGCGGCTGGCACCCGCTCCGGCGGGTTGCTTTAGGTCTACGAACTCCCTCCCATTTGATGGGGACCGTGAATTCCCCCCCCCGGTCCCCTCCCCCAGTAGGATATCCCCTCCAGATTCGTTCTCGGGCAAAGTTGTGAGCCCCTCTCGTTGCCGGATCCGCAAGGATCTCGCGGTGAGGGTGTGCGCTCGAGGGCTTCGCCTGCCTGGAAATATCTCCAACCTGCCATTT
>JBEKAD010000141.1:0-16115 GCA_050018435.1 Terriglobia bacterium | reverse complement strand
GCTGACCTTTAGGTCAGCACCTGCCGACCTGAAGGTCGGCGCTACAAAGGCGCAACAAAATCTCGTAGCGCCCCGATTCATCGGGGCGGCTATTCTCGCCGACCGCGCCCAGGGGCCGCGGACCTACAAAACAGGTCCGCGCTACGCTTGCTGCACCTTCACCTCAATTTGCAGAATATGCATGCCGGTGCCGCTTGCGGCCTGCATCGAGATGGAGTAGTTTCCATGTGGCGTTACGCCGGTCTGGCGTCCCGCGCCACCGGGTCGTACGACCCCGTCAGCGTCGGAGGGCAGAGCGTCGCGCTTTACGGGGGCGTTGCCCCCTGCTACTGTATCGATCCGCTTAGGAGGCCGGCGATGAAGAGAGCCACGATTTTGGGTTGGATCGCAGTAGGAATTTCCACTTTCCTCTCGAGCTTGTGGGCCTTTTGGGGTACCTACGAGACCTTCCATGAAGGATGGTACTTCAAGTCCCTGTCTCAAAATCTGGTGCTTACGGTCGAGTACCTGGCCCTAATGCTGATCTTTTTGGTGCTCTCCGTGATCCCTCTCCGCTGGCCCAGAGCAGGAGGAAGCCTCTACCAGTTGTTCGGCATCGGCTTTTTTATCTGGATTTTGATGACTCGCAAGGTCCTGGGTCTCGGTGTCGTGTTGGGTTGGCTGCCGGTAATCCTACCCCCTCTTTTCCTGGGGATACTTTTCTGGGCAGGCCGCCCCACACCCGTGAGCCGTGCGTACAAGATCAGCATTCTTCTTCCTTTACTTGTGGCGGTCGGATTTGCCATCGAGCCCGTCACGCGCATTGCGGGCCGCATCGACGATGGCAACCGCGGCCTAAGGATTGTCCAAGGAAACGGCGTGAAGCTGGTCTGGGCGCCGGAAGGCCCGGGCTGGCCCAACCCTGATCCCCATAGCAAAATCTGGATGACCCAATGGCGCGGCCCCACCTGGGAAGAGGCTCAACAAGTGTGCCGGTATCTCACGGCAGATGGAAAGTCCATAGCCAGCACCCCACAGGACATCTGGCGACTTCCTACGGTGGGCGAAGTCGTCCGCTCAATGACCCGCCACGGAACCAATAGTGGAGGGGTATGGAACCCCATCAACGGTCACCCCTCGTATGCCACCAAGCCAGACAAAGAGTCCCCTCTTTGGAACCCGTTTTCGCCTATCATCTACTGGTGGACTTCTTCGGAACAGGGCAAAAGACGAGCCTACAGTATTGACTTTAACGGGAAGGTCTATAATAGGAATAAGGAATCGAACCTGGGTAGCCAGGGCTTCAGAGCGGTCAGGAATCCCTAGGACGACCAGGCCCTTAAAGGAGGTATTCGCGATGGAAGACAAAATCAACCGCAGAGAGTTCCTGAAGATTGGCTCGGCAACGACGCTGGGGGCGGGCGCGATGACGAGCGCTTTCACCTTGGGCGCGGCGGAGGAGGTAAAACCTCTGCGCGTGGGCATGATCGGGGTGGGCAGCCGCGGCACCGCTCACGTGCAGACGCTGCTGGCGATGGGCGTGCAGATCCCGGCGGTCTGCGACATTAACCAGGAGCATCTGGAACGCGCGCAGTCGTTGGTGGAGAAAGCCGGGCAAAAGCGGCCGGAAGGCTATGGGCGCGACACGGAGGATTACCAGCGCATGATGACGCGCGACGACCTGGACGCGGTGCTGATCGCCACTTACTGGGAGTATCACGCCCCCATGGCCGTGTGCGCGATGAAGTCAGGCAAGTACGCGGCGGTGGAAGTGCCCGTGGCGCTGACCGTCGAGGAGTGCTGGGACCTCGTGAACACCCACGAGGAAACCGGCGTGCCGTGCATGATGCTGGAAAACTGGAGTTTCCGCCGCGACAATCTAGCGGTGCTGAACATGATCCGCGCGGGGCTTCTGGGAGAAATTGTCCACTGCCACTGCGCCCACTCGCACAACTGCATTGACCACTGGTTCTTCGACTCCGACGGTAACATGCGCTGGAGCGGAGAATATCTGGTGAAGCACAACGCCAGCCAGTACACCACGCACGCGCTGGGGCCGGTGTTTGGCTGGATGAATATCGGGTGCGGTGATTATTTCGACAAAGTCGTTTCCATGGCCAATCGCTCGCTGGGGATCAACCATTACTTCGCCACCAAGTTTGGCGTAAGCCACCCCAACGCCAAGCGGAAATATGCGCAGGGCGATATCGTTTCCACCCTGGTGAAGACTAAGATGGGCAATACCATTGTCATCAACTACGACATGCAGTTGCCCCGGCCCTACGACAATCGCTGGGAGATTCAAGGCACCGAGGGCCTATACAACGAGCAGCGCAAGGCGATCTACCTGAACGGCCGCAGTCCCAAGTACGAGGAATGGGAGCCGTTCGATCCTTACCAGGACAAATACGATCATGCTTGGTGGAAGCCCACGCAGCAGCAAGCGAACTCGTCACACGGCGGCAAGAATGACGCCGAAGCCCAGATCCTGCTGGGGCACGGGGGCACGGATTACCTGGAGTTGCACCACTTCCTTAAAGCGGTGCGCAACAAGACGCAAACCCCTGTGGACGTCTATGACTCGGTGGTGATGAGCGTCATTAATCCGCTCTCGGAAAAGTCCATCACCGAAGACGGGACCGTGGATTGCCCGGACTTCACCCGCGGCAAGTGGGAGACTAAGAAGCCGGTGTTTGCAGTGGAGACGTAGAAGGACCTAGCCCCCGCGCACCCAGCGGGGCTCGGCGGAGGCGGGAGGAAAGTTGCAGTAGCGGTCGAGTGTTGTGATAGCCTCCAGCTCTATCAGGTTTCGGCGAGTCGGCGGGAACAATCTGGGATGATTCAAATCTGGTTCGCATTTGCACTGGGTGGAACGCGTCCTATTGCGCAACTACATGTTGGGGTTCAATTGAAGAGATTCCGAAGTTCATCCAGGAAGCACCAGCGCTTTCCTTAGAAGTGTCCAGTCTTGCCAAATTATTCCGTGCAAGCTCATTCTCTGGGTCTGCCTGGAGCGCCTCCATAAGGGCGTGCCGGGCACCTTCCACGTCACCTAAATTCGCAAGCGTTGCCCCAAAAGCATTGAGGCACTCAGAAAGTGTCAGTCCCATTTGAATTGGATTCCTGAAACCAGAGATGGAAGGGGCCTGTCTCGACCCTTCCGCTCGGGAAGCCTGAAGCGACACTAAAGCAGTCGCTAGATTTCTGCGCGTGAGGTCTGATGGCCTAATTTGAAACGCGATGATGAAGATAGCGACTGCCTCTTGTTGTCGATTAATCTCGGCAAGACGCAATCCCAATCGGGTATAGGCCGCAACCAAGTTATGTTGCGCCTTCTGCGCGATTTCTCCGGAAGGTTCTAGTGAGAGGCTATAACCGAACTCTTCCACTGCCTTGTCAAGGGCACCCCTTTCAGAGTATTGAATTCCACGGTTAATGTGCGTCGCTGCAAGATTACGCCTCGTCAAACGATTCTCAGGTTGCAGCTCAAGAATGAGCTGATAAACAAGAATCGCTGTGTCGTACATTCCCCTTTCAGCCGACCCATTGGCCAAGTTCATCAGCGTCCCGGCTAGTCTCGGATCATGCTTAAAGGCAAGTTCGAAATGAGTCTTTGCCTCCGCGATGAGGCCGTTCTGCAAAAGGAGCACGCCCTTCTGAAATTCGTTGGTCGCCCCCTCGTCGGAAGATGCTTGCTTCACAGGATCGGGGGACGACCACACTTTCTTGGCTTCCGAAGCTGGGAGCAGGACCAGATCCAGGGGAACACCGTTTTCATCCGTAACTTCAACCAGCAACTGCCCACGAGGCTCTCCAAACACTTCCACAACAGTCCCCAGGGCGACTCCGGAAGTCTCGGGACCCAGAAACCTAATGGGAACCTCGACAACGTCTAGAATCTTCGGGCTAAGCTCAATGTTCATGACATTTACTCAATATTTAGCGCCTCTGCGAGTTTCTTAGGACCCTGAGGCTCGATATAGCAAGATATTAACACAGGGACATCCACCTGCTCGACTCTGTATATCCAAACGGCCGTGACCACAACGGGATTGCCACCCAAACCCACGATTTCGTGGTATGTGATCCAATGCTCGCCGTACTCATCCTTGAGACCACGAACCGCCGGCGACCGAAACAAGCTCGATTTGAGAATCTTAGCTAGTACATCGGCGTGGCCCCGCTCCATTCCCAAGGCCGCTTTGAAGACTCGGGCTTTGTTCTTGCCCAGTGGATGATTCGGGTCAAGTGCATAATCGCGCAGCTTTTCGATCGGTACAATTGCCTTCTCATGCTGGGGCAAAATTTGCACGGAAAGTGAACGCCCCATCCCAGACTAGGTTCTCGCACAAATGAATGTACCATGAAAGTGACAGGTTTGTGATTGGTATCCGGGTCTGCGAATGTCTCCGAACGGGTAGCCCTGGTCGGTGCAGTCCTGACCATGGGCCTTTCTCATGCCCGATACCCCAGCGGCAACCGCACGCCGTCAGTCTGGATGGGGTGCGCCGCTGCCGTTGCTTTGTCCAAAGCAAAGTTGTTGTAACTCGACCACAGCCAATCTTCCGGCCGCCTCACCAGACCTTTGCGCACGGAATTCAACTATTCCGCAGGCTATACCCTCGCCATCAGGGGAAGAGCGCACGGTCAGAACGGCCCTGACCGTGGCTACCCACTGGCCCCTCAGGCCGAAAGCCGCTCACGGATACGACGGCGAAAACTCGCTCCCTGGCTCAACCACCGAAGCCACCTGTTGCTCCATAGATTTCAACCGCGATGAACACAGCCGCTACGCAGGCGATGACTATCCATGCGGTCTTGCTCAGATTTGGCCCCATCTGCTGCACGCCGGCGTACGCGATCTGGACCGGTGCGGCCGTGTGGTCGGGGAGCACGGTGAAGCTCTCAGCAGCGATCGCCACGATATTGCCGCGGTACTCCTTCGCTTCCGACGTCTTCACCATGATGTGGTGGCCCACCCCTAGTTCCGCCACCACGCGCCTTACCTCCACGGAATCCGGCTGGCCCGTCGCCTTGTAAGTGTTCTTCGCCAGATGCAGTTTCGCGACATCGCCGTAGGGAACCTGTGTGGGTGAACCGCCTTTGGCCGCAGCCAGCAGGAATCCACCATCCTCGATGGACTGAATGGGTCCTTTGAACTTCTGGCCGTTGGTAAGTTCGACTTTCACTTTCGCGCCCACTCCGAATTGATCCACGCGCTGCCGGGTCAGGCTCGGATTGGGTACAGTGGTGTCAGCCGACCAAGCTACGTCGGCCAACGACAATTGCAGCAGACAAATAACCAACCCTATGACCGTATGCTTCCTCCAACTATTCATGTTCTCCTCCTTTTCAGGTTAAGGACACCCACAACACCCTCGTAGGGCTGTGGGCCGGCGTTCAAACAAGGCTTACGGCACCGGCTCCGAGCCGTGCCTGCCGAGACAGACGGCGCATTCGAACTCGAACCCTTGCACCAGACACCACCGCGCGCGGCAGATGTCGTGCCCACCGGGCCCGGTCGGCACCAAGAACGATATTTGCGACCATCGAGAGGCCGACTAGCCATTACGGAAGCGTGTGCACGATCTTTTCTGCTAGTTTCCGTGGAGTCTTTCCGGACTTGCCACCAAAAAAAGGGCCCCACGTCATCGTACTGGAGAAATCCTTGCTGAACAGCACCGCCCCGGTCGGCCCAACCAAAGCGACTGTTGCCTCCAACTTCTCCTGTCCAGCACCATATCCCACAGAATAACGCGACGCCCGACTGCCTTTCTCGAACCCCACGAGAGTCACGTGAAGTGTCTCTGCCTGCTGTGGAACGGCGGCGGTATCTCCCGGTGCAATTACCTGCCCATATTTCGGGCTGGATTTTACTAGCTCTATTAGCCGACTGGTAAAATTAGCCAACCATTCACTCGGAACCTGGAGGTCAGGGGAAACCTGGATCTGAGCCACAACCAGTACGGGTTTTTCATCGGCTTTGACCTGCTTTCCCGCCACGGCGAGAGCGCTTAGTATAACGAAGAGCACCGTTTTCATAATCTCACCGCTCTGGCCAAGAATTGGATTTCGCAACAAACTCAGACTACAAGGCAAGAGCGCCGGGTCAGGCTCGGATTGGGCACCGTGGTGTCAGCCGACCAAGCTACATCGGCCAACGATAATTGCATCAGACAAATGACCAGCCCTATGACCGTATGCTTCCTCCAACTATTCATGTTTTTCTCCTTTTCAGGTTAAGGACACCCACAACATCTTCGTAGTGCTGTGGTCCTGCGTTCAAACAAGGCCTAAGGCACCGGCTTGGTGCCGTGCCTGCCGAGACAGACTGCGCCTTCGAACTCGACCACCGCCGATCTTCCGGCCAACTCACCAGGCTTTGCGCGCGGAATGTAACTATTCCGCAGGCTATACTATCGCCATCAGGGGAAGAAACCACGGTCAGAACGGCCCTGACCGTGATGTTCTTCTTGCACGGGGACCAGCATCAGATCCAGGAAAAGTAGAAGGCGGTCCCACCAGCTGGCTTAGTCATAGTACATTGTGGTGAACACATAAATGAGTATGGCCGTGGCTGCGGCGGCCCCAACCAAGATGGCGATCAAGGCGTTCCGGCTGAGGTTCGGCCCCATCTGCTGCACGTTGTTGTATGGGATCGGGATCGGTGCCGCCGTGTGGTCGGGCAGCACGGAGAAGCTCTCGGCCGCGATCGCCACGATATTGCCGTGGTACTCCTTCGCCTCCGACGTCTTCACCATGATGTGGTGGCCCACCCCCAGTTCCGCCACCACGCGCCTTACCTCAACGGAATCCGGCTGGCCCGTCGCCTTGTAGGTGTTCTTCGTCAGATTCAGTTTTGCCACATCGCCGTAGGGAACCTGAGTTGGTGAACCGGCTTTGGCCGCAGCCAGCAGGAATCCAGCGTCCTCGATGGACTGAATGGATCCTTTGAACTTCTGGCCGTTGGTAAGTTCGACTTTCACTTTCGCGCCCACTCCGAATTGGTCCACGCGCTGCCGGGTTAGGTTCGGATTGGGTACAGTGGTGTCAGCCGAAAAAGCTACATCGGCCAACGATAATTGCAGCAGACAAATAACCAGCCCGATGACCGTATGCTTCCTCCAACTATGCATGTCCGCCTCCTTTTCAGGTTAAGGACACCCACAACATCTTCGTAGTGCTGCGGGCCTGCGTTCAAACAAGGCTTAGGGCACCGGCTCCATGCCGTGCCAGCCAAAACAGACTGCGCATTCGAACTCGACACTTGCAACAAGCACTCACCGCGCGCGATAGACGTCGTGCCATCCGCCGGTGGGCATCGCGGCACCCAGGCCGGTTCCTGCTACCGCACCCACAAACCCTGCCAACGCGGCACTCTCAGCATTGATGCAAGATCCCTGCGCACATTTCCCCTGACCCAGTTCAGGGGAAGCAACCCCGACAACGACCCCGGCGCCGGCGCCGACCGCGAGGCCGATGAGCGCGTTCCGGCCGCGATGGCTCTTGCCTTGCGCGGAGACCCGGAGAATATTTTGGCGCTCGAACGTCTGGTCCCCTCCGCCCGTGCGGATCACCAATCCCTGATCACTCACCGAATGCAACTGCCCGGTGTAGGCTTTGGCATCGTTCAGCACGACGCGGATTTGCTGCCCACTCGCTAGTTGCTTGAGGTTCTCCCAATTGGCCTGAGTCGATTTGGGCTCCGCTGCGTTGACCGAACCGATCCCGATGAAACCGAGCATCACGACCGTCATCCCTATCGCGAACAAGTGTTTTCGACGATTCATGTTCCACCTCCTAACGATGTCAGGTTCTTGACTCTCCTCATGCTCGTAAGGTTGGCGGGCCGACGGCGGCAATCAGGGCTAGTGATGACCGTCGTCGGTCCGGTTGTCCAGCATCCAAGTCCGCTACTTCTCGGCCCGGAAGACCTTCCGGTTAGCCCACGGACACTTCCCTTGTTCAAGATCTCAGCGAAGCTGACGGTTACACGGCGGTCACTTATTGCCAACTTTCCGCGCCTCTTCGTCCTCGTACTGGAGTTTCACCCCTGTTCTTACTTCCAGGATCTTCGGGAGCGTTCGGATGGACTTCTTGCCCACCATGAAGATGACAGTCTGCGCTTTGTCCTGGTCGTCCTTGAACGCGAGGGTGATATAGTGCCGACGCTTCTTGGACCAAATTACGGGGACGAACACAGGCGACATCATGACTGCCGCCGGCGCGAGCGCTGCGGCGGTTCCGACACGCCTCCCGGCATGCTGTCCGTAGCCCAGGTAGGTGACACGCTTGTAAGGAATCCGCCACTCTCCTCCTCCCGACTGCCCTGCCTTTTGCCAGGTGAACGACAGTATATTCTCGTCATCCGCAATCAATTCTCCCACCGTCTGCTGCGGGATTGCGGTTACCGTCCCGCCCACGTATTGCGCCGACTCGTTGGGAATGTAGGTGAAGACCTGAAACATGAGAAGCACCAAACATGTCGGATTCATGACCTCCTCCCCTCCGCGCGGCCTGTCCCGGCAAGCCACGCTTATTCTCCTCTCGCCTTTCTGGCCTCTTCGTCCTCGTAGTGCGTTTTCTTCCCCGTCTTGGCCTCGAGGTCATCCAGAAGGTTTTCAATCGCCTTCTTGCCAACTAGGAAGATGGCACCCTGCTTCTTCCCCTTTTCGTCCAGGAACTCGATCGTCAGATAGTGGCGTCTTTTCTTGACGAGAAGAAGGGGTACCATTAGCATGGGTTCGGCCACTGCGGCTCCCACGCGCCGGCCTGCATGCTGGCCGTACGACAGCGCAGTCACTTGGCTGTAAGCGATACGCCAGGTTTTGCCCTCAGTCTTCTTTGTCTCTGCCCATTGGAAAGACAAAACTTTCTGGTCAGAGGTGTCCAGTTCTCCCAGTACTTCCTGCGGAATCGTCGCCACAGTTCCGCCGACGTACTTTGCCGATCTGCTGGGAATGTAGGTCATCACTTGCAGTAATGCCAGCGTTACACACATCGTGTTTCTCATGGCTATCTCCTTCCTCCTGCGGTACCTGGGTTTGTTGTTATACAGAGGGACATAAATTTTTGCGCATGGCCCTGTAGCGGCAGTCTCTGACCGCCGGTCGGCGCTCAGAGAGCGCCGCTACAATTTACGTCCCTCTGTATAGAATTCGCATCAGGCTCCTCCTGGGGAGAATCCCAAGGTTAGGAAGAGTCCTGACCGAGGCTTGCCTTTATTTGGGCGTCACCGTGCCCGGTAGACGTCGTACCAACCGCCTTTCGACAGTGCCACCCCCAGGCCGGCGCCAACCGCGCCAGAAACCGCTCCGACTATTGGCCCGTCCACCTCGAAATAGCGGTTCTGGGGGTATTCCTTTCGCTGGCTGGCAGCATAGCCCGCCGCTATTCCCAAACCCAAACCGAATCCTGCGGCAGCTCCTATAATCGCGTTCCGCCCGCGGTGGGGCTCTTTCATGGCCGAGACGCGCAAAACACCTTGCCGAGAGAAGGTCTGCTCACCGGCAGACGTCCGCACGACAATGGCCTCGTCGCTGAAGCTCTGAAACTTGGCCGCATACGACTTCCCGTCGTTCAATACGACATGCACCTCGCCGCCAGCCGCCAGGTGCTTGAGGTTTTCCCAATTGGCCTGAGCCGGTTTGGGCTCCGCCGCGTTAACTGCGCCGATCCCGATGAAAGCTAGTATCAGGACCGTCATCCCTATCGCGAACAAGTGTTTTCGACGATTCATGTTCCACCTCCTATTGATGTCAGGTTTTTGACTCTCCTCATGCTCGTAAGGTTGGCGGGCCGAGGGCGGCAATCAGGGCTAGTGATGACCGTCGTCGGTCCGGTTGTCCAGGATCCAAGTCTGCTACTTCTTGATCCGGTAGATCGTCCGACTGCCGGGAATGGCTCCAAGGCCAAGTCCTGCCCCACCCAGCCCAACCGTCACGCCTGCCATGGCGCCGACGAAACTGTTGCCTTCGTTACTCTGTTGGATTTCGAGTGGCACAGTGAGGGCGAGGCCCGCGCCGACTCCAAGCGCCGCGCCAATCATCATGTTGCGCGTGCGATGCGAGGTGTCCCGGACGCTGACCCGCACAACCTTGGCGCGCTCGATGGACTCCTGGCTCTTGCCGGCCTGGAGCGTGATGGCTTCCTCGGAAACGGAAACGAAGGGACCGCGGAGCAGTCCACTACTTCGATCTTCTGCCCCGCGTGCAGTTGTTTGAGATTGTCCCAGTTACCCTGTGAAGATTGGGCCAAGCCGAATCCCGGGACCCAAAGCAGAAGCAACAGGGTTACACTCACTCTCTTCATGACTACCTCCTACTGTCGTGAGCTTTCGACTACCGCGCTTCTGCTGGTTATCCGGCACGCTGCATTCCAAACGAGTTTCCTTGTTAACTCCTTCAAAAACGCCGAAATCTGCTATGCCGCCGCGGGAGAAGGAGGCTGCGACGGTGCAAGAATCCGCTGACACTGGAGGCTTACGCTGGCACTCCCCTTGCGACCTCAGAACGAACGCGCGACAGCCTTCGAGAACCTGCGCCCGCGTGCCTCGCCACGGCATGGTCTTTCTCTCAGGCGACAGTGCGGCCACAATTCGGGCAGTGCCAGACGGCAACAAAGATCGTCTGTCGGCGACGGTCGCGAGCGTGCACCGGTCGCGGCTTCATCGCATCGTCGCAACAGACCATGGCATTGCCTGGTGCCGGTTGCGCAGCTTGCGGCACCCGATTGAGATGTATGGAGGTGCGCGCGCACGCCACCCCTGTCCGAAAATGACTAGTGGCAGCGCCTGCCGCTGGCGCGCACCTCCGAGAGTCATGCTTGGGTGCGAATTTATGGAAGCGGGTCAAGGGATGTCAATGCCCGGGAGGTCCTCTGTTTGTCCTTTTATTGTCCCCTCGGGTTCCCCTGGGTGTCCCATCGGCCAAAATATGCTTCTAGCGTGCTGCCGATCACACAAAACTGCCGTTGACAATTGCAGAGTGGTATACTCCCTTGCCGTTGGGGGTGCCCACCCCATGAAACCGAATTCATCCACTCCCGCCCATGTCCACATCGGATCCTTTGAACTGGATATTCAAGCCGGGGAACTCCACAGGAGCGGATTCACGGTCAGGCTGCAGGAACAGCCGCGTGAAATCCTGGCGATGCTGCTGGAGCACCCAGGCGATGTAGTGACGCGGGAGGAACTCAGGCGCAGGCTTTGGCCTGATCACACCTTTGTGGACTTTGACCACGGGCTCAACAGAGCCATCAACAAGCTGCGCGAAGCCTTGGAAGATGATGCCAACGAGCCTCAATACATTGAGACCCTTCCACGTCGCGGCTACCGGTTGATTGCGCCGGTGGAAGCGGGGGAGCACGTTGTGAGCCCGAGTGCGAGGGAGATTCATGAACCGCTCCTACCAGCGACTGGGGTTGGGGTGCAGCGAGCCGCGCCCCTCTATCGCTCACCATTGGTCCCTGTTGGTGTATCGTTCGTGCTCCTGCTGGCAGGTTTCGCGTTCTGGTTCGCCACGCACCGTGCTCAGCCTGAGATGAAGCAACGGCGACTCACCGCCAATCCCGTGGAGCACCCTGTATCGGGTGCCGCCATCTCGCCGGACGGCAAGTATCTAGCCTACTCCGATCCGGCAGGCATTCATGTCAAGCTGATCGAAACGGGAGAGACCCACACCCTCACCCCGCAGCGCGGCTCTCGATCGGCAGGTAGTCAGGCGGGAGAGTCCGCGCCCCGCAACGCGGCCTGGGTGCTTGCCGGCTGGTTCCCCGACGGGATGAGGCTCCTCGCCAATCGGGGGGAGGACAAGGGATATAGCATCTGGATGCTCTCCATTCTGGGCGGGCCGCCTCGCAAGCTGCGCGAGGGCGCCCGGGCAAACTCCGTCTCGCCCGACGGCTCACTGATTGCGTTCAGCTCCGGAGAGGCCGCGACCTTCCCGTACTACGAACTCTGGGTGATGGGGCCAGGGGGCGAGGAGGCACGCAAGATCGCCATAGCCGATCACAACAGGCGGTTCTTGGAAGCCGTCTGGGCTCCAGATGGTCGCCGGATTGCGACGTTGGCGTGGGGTGACCGGGGGGCCATTGAGACTCACGATCTCACCGGCGGCGGCCCGATCCTCGTAGCATCCAACCCGGAATTAGGCAAGAACTATGGAGGTCTCGTGTGGTTGTCGGATGAGCGGCTGATCTACCCCCAGGCGGAACCACCGCCGGATCAGAGTTACGACAATCTTTGGGAAATCAAAGTCGACCCGCGGACGGGCGGACCTGCGGGTGCGCCCCGGCGAATCACCAAGTGGGTCGATTCCCACTTTTGGAGTCTCTCAGCCACTGCCGATAAGAAGCGGCTCGCGTTCCTTAAAGGAAATCCTCAGTCCGACGTTTATGTAGGCGAGCTCGAGGCCAAAGGCAGACGCCTGAAGATGCCGCGACGCCTCACCCTGGACGAGCACCAAGACATCCCAAGTGCGTGGACGCCGGACAGCAAGGCCGTGCTCTTCGTTTCCGACCGCACCGGCAGCTTCAACTTTTTCAAGCAGGCGCTGGACGAGGACAGCGCCGAGCCGCTGACCTCGGTTAGGGAAGTCCATTCGGGAATCACTGCTTTTTGGAACAGGGAAGCGCCCCAGTTCAGTCCCAACGGCGAGTGGATTCTGTACGCGGAGGCTTCGAAGACGGAGGAGGCTGATTTGCCCTCCGCATCAGGGCGTCTTCTGCGGATGCCAGCGGCCGGCGGACCAAGCCAGTTCGTGCTCGAGGGTCACGGCTTTTTCAAGCACTGCTGCGCGCGAACTCCTGCCACTCTGTGTGTTCTGGGCGAGTGGAGTGCAGACCGGAAACAACTCGTGCTTACAACCTTCGATCCCGTGAAAGGTCGGGGACGTGAAGTCGGCAAGATTGATGCGCGGTTGCAGCCGGGGATCGTTAGCTGGGACCTTTCGCCGGATGCGTCGCGTATTGCCTACTCAGAATTTAACGAACACGAAGGGCGCGTCCGCTTCTTGTCCTTAGCCGGTGGGACGGTGGCTGACCTCGTCGTCCCGGGCTGGTCGTGCTTCTCGGCAATGGCTTGGGCTTCCGATCGTAAGGGCCTGTTTGTTACAAGCATCGGGGCAAACGCAACCAGGATCATTTATGTCGACCTCCAAGGCCGCGCGTACCCCTTGTGGGAACTCCCGGCCTTCTCAGCATCCTGGGCAGTGCCCTCCCCCGACGGGCGCCACCTGGCGATTCTGGGCCCTACCTGGGATAGCAACGCCTGGATGCTGGAGAATTTCTAGAACGGGTAGAATTTCTAGCGCGGGTAGCCACCGTCACCGCTCTCGTGACCGTGGGCTTTTCCTCCGATGGCGAACCCACGGTCAATTCCCAAGACGAATTGACCGTGGCTACCTCTATGACTCGGTCGTGATGAGCGTCATTAATCCGCTCTCGGAGAAGTCCATCACCGAAGAGGGCACCGTGGATTGTCCGGACTTCACCCGCGACAAGTGGAAGACCAACAAGCCGGTATTTGCGCTGGTGTAAGCATCCCAACTTGCTCGCTGGGTTTGCTCGCGGCCTTCTGCTGCTATACAATCAACCGGCTTATCGCGCAAGGGTCACTGGAGATTTCCTCGGAGCAACCCAATATGAATCCCCCCAAGCCTCCTTCCGGGCGCGTCACGCTGATCTTCACGGATATCGAGGATTCGTCAAGGATGACGAACGCCCTCGGCGAAGTGTATCGGGAGAATCTCCTGCCCGAGCACAACCGACGAGTCCGGGCCGCTGCGGCTGCGCACAACGGCTACGTCGTGAAAACCGGTGGCGACAGCTTCATGGTCGCGTTCGAGCAACCCACGGATGGGGTGGCGTGCGCTGCCGCTATGCAAGAGGCAGTCACCAAGCCAGCCCTCACGGCGACCGACGAGGCCGGAAAGACCTGGACCATTAAACTCCGCATCGGCGTCCACCAAGCCCTCGAGCCGCTGGAACCGCGCAGCTCACCCGAGTACCGGGCAGACTACTTGGGCTCCGATATCAACTTCGCGGCCCGCGTCGAATCGATCGGTGCCGGAGGGCAAATTCTCGTCTCGGACTCGACGCACGAAGCCGCAAAATTCGGCACACCGGAGCAATGGAAGGCGTGGCCCAACCGGCGCATCAAGAGCTTCGACCAGCCGGAGACGGTTTGGGAGTTGCTTTGGGACGGCCAAAGCCGGGGCGAGCCCGGTTCCCGCTTCCTTCCCGACTGGTTCAAAGGCGAACAGAACCTTTACATCCCACGTCCGGAATTGGAATCGGCCGTCCTCGCCCACTTCGGCAAGCTGCGCCCCGATGGCAGCGTGCCGCGCCTGCTGACCTTGCACGCTTACGGTGGCATGGGCAAGACGCGTCTGGCCGTCGCCTGCGCCATCCAGGCTGTGGGTGCCTTCCAGGACGGCGTCTTTTTCGTCCGACTCGATGACAACCTGCCCACTGCCCCCGCCGTCGCCGAAGCCATCGGCGCCGCGTTGGGCCTGGCGCGCGAAGCGGCGCTGCCCGATAAGGTGCTCGCCGCCCTCAGCGATAAGGACCTGCTCCTGCTGCTTGACAACTACGAGTCCGTGGATAGCGACCCGGTGCAGAGCTTCCTGATTGAGCTGCTCAAGAGCACCAGCGCCGTCCGGCTCCTGGTGACCGGGCGCGACGCCGTCAAGCTCTCCGACGTCGAGCAGGAGGTTTCACTCGACGAAGGCATGACGGAGGCGGAAGCCGATGCGCTCTTCCTCGCCCGGGCGCGTCTGAAGCACCAGCAGGGCCAGCAGTGGCAGCCTGACCAGGGGGAGAAAGCAGCAATCCACCGTATCATCCGGCTGAGTGAGCGCATTCCGATAGCCATCGAGTTGGCGGCGGCCTGGGTGAAATACTCCACCGTGAAAGAAATTGCCGACGGCATTGAGGCCACCGCGCTCGGGACCGAGAGCAAGGAACCCCCGCGCTCGCTGCCCATCGGTCAATCCCCGCGCCACGGTTCGCTCACCCGCTCCCTCAACTATTCCTACGAGCGGCTGGAGCCCGAGGCACAGGAAGGGTTGGCTCGCTTGGGCCTCTTTGCCGGCAGCTTCGCGTCCGATTCTGTGGCAGGCGCCTGCCGCGTCCCGCAGGCAAAGGAGTTGCTCTTCCGCCTCCAGGACGCCTCGCTCATTCATCGCGTCGAGAGCAACGGCCGGTCCCGTTTCACCATGCTGCGGCCCACGCGTGCCTACGCGGCGGAAAAGCTCGGCGCCTTGCCCGAAGCGTCATCCCTCCGCCAGCAGTTTGTCCGGTATTATCGAAACGCAGCGAAGCAAAGAGATTCACTAACAGGGCCCAGCGTGGCGACCAGCGCCAAGGTTGCTGCGCTCGATTGGTTCGAGGAGGAATGGCCAAACTTGCTGGCCGCAGCCAAGTCGGCCTCCGGGTTGGGAGATTGGAAAACCGTTTCTGATATCTCGGACACCGTCTTTGAATTCTGGAAGGTCCGCGGCCATTGGGCTGAGGTCGAAGAGCTTTACAATTGGGCGCTCGAGGCGAGCAGAGAATCCAAGGACCGTCACGCCGAGGGGAATGCCCTCAACAGCCTGGGTATCGTTTATAAGGAACAGGGCCGGTGGGCGGAGGCGGAGAACGCTCACCAGCAGAGCTTGGCGATCTGCCGGGAATTCAAGGACCGTCACGGCGAGGGGGTTACCCTCAACAACCTGGGTAACGTGTACGAAGCGCAAGGCCGTTGGGCGGAGGCGGAGAAGGCTTACCAGCAGAGCTTGGCGATCAAGCGGGAATTCAAGGACCGGCACGGCGAGGGGGGAATCCTCAACAACCTGGGTAACGTTTACCAAGCGCAAGGCCGTTGGGCGGAGGCGGAGCAGGCTTACCAGCAGAGCTTGGCGATCAAGCGGGAATTCAAGGACCGACACGGCGAGGTGCACACCCTCGTCAACCTGTGTAACGTTTACCAAGCGCAGGGCCGGTGGGGGGAGGCGGAGCAGGCTTACCAGCAGAGCTTGGCGATCTGCCGGGAATTCAAGGACCGTTACGGCGAGGGGCAGACCCTCAACAACCTGGGTCTCGTGTACCAAGCGCAGGGCCGGTGGGGGGAGGCGGAGCAGGCTTACCAGCAGAGC
>JBEKAD010000140.1:0-13577 GCA_050018435.1 Terriglobia bacterium | reverse complement strand
GCAGTCGTGGATCAGCTCTCCGCCGGCCTTCATTCCTTGCACCAACACCCCGAGGTCGTCCGCTCGATGACCTGCTTTGATTGGTTCAAAACTCTATCTTTGACGGTGAATTAGTATGAAACCCCCGAAAAACTCGTTCGCCACGCTCCCCGTTGCGCTGTCATCCTGAGCAGCCGCGAAGGATCTCGCCCTGTCGCAGCCTCGCGAAGGATATCGCCGTGCCGCTCCGCAGGATGGCAAGCTCCAGGGTTTTCGACCAGAGCAGCGCGATAAGCTCCTTACCTTTCAATAACATTCTGGCCTCGCAGGGATCAGTAGCTTATTTATCTTAAACATTCTGGCCTAGTGGCGAATTTGACCCAAGTCAATTTTGTATCTCGTTTGTTTTCAAAAACATTCTGGATAATACCTGCATTTTAACATCCTTTTTTCTCTCTTCAGCCTAGGCTATGCGTTGCTTTTGTAACTTCCTTAGTTTCAAGAATTTGATTTTTTGCTTTGGCCATCCCAAGTTCCCCAATTCTTCGCTAAGATGCTCTGTTTTCATGAACATTCTGGCCTCTCACGCGGTTTTCCCGGATTTCCTCCTCGCGGGTTTGGCGTTTAATCTTCATGGGGATGGTTGTAAGCCGTCAAACCGACTGACGGCTTCGCGTCAGACCGCCGCCGGTGCGGGCTCGACGGAAGCGCGACCTCGCGATGATGATGGGTGACTGGCATGGCCGGGTTCACCTCCGCTCCGGGAGTTTGTTGTTCTGAGCCCCCAAGGGGCGCTCCATCTCCGCACGTGTCCTGCCGATGTTGACCGGGACGCGCCCCGGGTGGAACCGCGCTCGGCCCGGGTATTCACCATAGTATTCTAGCTCAGAGCCCAGATTGCTTGTCAACAGAAATGTGGTGTTTTTTCCAAAACATCGTCAAAAGTACGACTATTTATCCGAGCCAAATCCTACCGGTAGGAATCGGTATTGCCGAACTTCTGCGTTCGCTAGTTCCCCTCCTGCTTCAGGAGGGGGCCAGGGGGTGGTCAAGCAATCATGGCGTGGAGTCGCGGATTTCAGATGAAGAGAGTGTTTTGAAACCGGGACCGTCCGCGACGCCCGCCAGTGCGGCGCCTCAATCGTCCTCGCCTTTTTCATCGGCACTCCCCCGCCCAGACTTTAACGCGTGCGCCTACGCGTTTTTCCGCACCCTGTAAAGCCCCGCCCCTCCAAACCCGTGGTGAGTAATCCGGGCCAACGTGTTCCTTCATCCATCAGTTGTATTGGCATCCACTTGGGAGATGTTCCGGCTCATCAAATTTCTCTGGGGAGGCTGGCTGTGAAGGAGGCTACGGTCACGGATCGAGACGAGAGCGAAAAGAAATTTATGCGTGGCCAATGCGGCGCCGGGGGAGTCAATGGCCCCAATCGCACAAGGACTCGACGAATGCCGCGGACCCATCGCGCAGCCAGCCATCGAGCTGAGCCGGTTCTTTGAGTTGTTGTCCACGCTTACGGGGCACGGCCACAAACCGGCAGGGAAGTTCCGGCAGGGCGGTCATGTCGCCCCACAACTTTTCAAACTGCGCCACCGGCAAGACATCCTCTTGACCCTTCCCCCAGCGTTTTTTGACGTCCTTCAGCGTGATGTAGGTGGGCATGCGGGCGGCCAGCGTTCGCACCGCATGGTTCACCCGCTCCGTGTGGGCAAGATCATCGCGGGTCAGTCCGAACATGGCGAGGAGTTGGTCGATATCGATCCAGTAGGTGGCGCTGTTGTACCAGGAGAGGAGTGATTCGACCTCTTCGCTGGGAAGGGCGAGACCTTCAATCAGACGCACGCGGCCGTCGATGCGGGCCAAGCCCCCGCCGCGGTCTTCCACTTGCCGCGCAATGACCTCGGTGGTCAGCGCCGCCCCCTCGGCGATGTGGTAACCGAGCAACGCCGGGTCTACGTCCGCTCCCGTGGTATCGATATTGTGAACCATCAAGTATTTCAAGCGGGGTCTTTCCTGGAACAATCGCCGGAGCGTGCCGTTGCGGAGCAGGTTGGGCACTTCATACCAGTGGCCGACCGGATGCAGGCATTGCATCGGGAGGTTATCAGTGTAGCTCGAGCCTTCGCCCATGTGCCGGGCCCAGGCGATGAGCGTGGCGCGCAGACTGTCGCGAACCTTTTGCGCCTGCTCGTCGAGCATTTGCTGCGGCACTTCTTCCCAGGCAAATCGCAAGTCCCTTTCCATGGGCACAAACCGCAGCCCGATGGAGCGTCCGGGTGAAAGCAGCAAGGGGCCGGGGTAATCGTAGTTGCGCTCGGTCGAGAGATGTGCCTGGATCGCATCGTGCGTCAGGTAGCTGGTGGTGATGACGTGGGGTAGAGCCGTGCCGCAGAGGCGGCCGGTGCGGCGGCTGCGGGCCAGGTGTACTTCAATGAAGCTGCGGTGCTTGCCGCCCAATCGGCAAAAGGGATTCAGCGCCTTGACGACGCCCGCGCCTTTTGTCCAACGGCTGCCCGCGCCGCCGGCAAACGAGACTACCGCCACCATCCCCGCCGTCAGCGCATCCTTGCCGATTTCGTGGTATTGCGAAGCGACACCTTCGGTCGAGTCAAAGAGATCTTCGGCGCTAACGTCGGTGATGCGGCTGCTGATGGGAAGGCGATTTTGCGCGAGCCCCAAGCGGCCGCCGCGCAAGTCCGCCTGGATTTGCTCATGCTCCACGCGGTCAAATCCATGGGCTTCGAGGAGCGCGTCGAGGCTCTGCGAGCGGTCGGCTTTTTGCGGGCTCTGCGGGATGAGGTGCTCGAAGACACGCTGCACCATCCCTTGGAATTCCGGCACGGTGTGGCAGGCGGCGGTGAAGCGTTCGAGCTCAATGCGGCGCGCGGGCGAAAGCCGGCGGGATTCCATGCGAAGAAGCGCGGGCACGGTCATCTCGTAGTAGCCCGCCGGCATCAACGCCGAGTCGCCTTCCAGGAGCTTGGCCTCAGTACCCTGTTCGTTGATGGCGAAATCGTAGACGACGGGTTCCATGGCGAAGGGCGCCGCATGTTCCATCTTCCGCTTGCTGTCGCTCATGATGGCCTGCAAGCGCTCCTGGGCTAAAGCTTTCGAAGGCGGAGCAAAAAGAAAACCCATGCCTCCGCCCGACATTCCACCGAGCATCCAGAAGCCCCAGAAGTCGTCGCCCATTTCCCCTCGCACGCGGCGAACCAGCGTGTCGGTGTAGAGGTTTCCGGCCCAGGGAATGATGGTTTGAATAGGGCCGTCAAAATTCCGCTCCGTGCAGGCACCCAGAGCGCGAATGTCTCCGCTCTTCAAGCGTGCAATGAGGTCATCGAAGATGTGACCGGCTTCGTCCCGGCTGTGCCACTCACTTTCTGAACGAAGCAGGTATTTCTCCGTCACCATCTCCAGAATGGGACCTACATCCTGTGCCATGCCCCCGTGGGCGAGCACCAGGCTTTGCTGAAGTTGCTGGCGCGTTTCCGGTGACACCTCCTGGGGACCAAGAATCTGGTGATCCGGCAACAGGCGCCCGCGGCTGATGCCGAATTCCGGATCACCCTCCTGGGCCGGAACACCGTGAATCAACTTGATTCCCGGCCATACTCCGCCGGAATCCTGCCACCCGCCTCCCGAGCCCCCCAGCCACTCACCCAGAATGGCGCGCGCGGCCACCAAGCGGCGGTCGTCCTCGGAAAGGCCGCCGGTGAGCGTACGGATCTGGTTGGTGGCGCGCATGCACAAGGAAATCAGGCAGGCCAATAGGCTAGTAGACACTGCCAGGCGCGAGCCGCGGGGAATATCGTTCACCTTACTGACGATTTCAATGCCGTGGCCGGGCCGGCCCGTCAAATGGGACAAAACGTCGGTGAGAGGCTGAGTGGCGCCCTCCATCCCCGGCGGTACGATGCCGGAGGCGATCACTGCGGCCTTGAGCAATCCCAAATAGTCGTGCGCGAAATCGAAAACTTCCGCAATCGAGCCCAGTTCCGCGCTGCTCTGAAGGTCAACACTGACCAGGCGTAGCACCGGCTGATCGATGACGCGGAACCATGCTTCCACGGGAGGCTTGGGGGCGCCAACGCTGCGCACGCTCAGGTCGATGGAGATGTTGAGCACGCGGGCGCCTTCGGGGAAATCCATCCCCAGGAAGAAAATATCGCTCCACCCGCTATGGCTCAAGTCCATGCGTACCGGTGTGGCCTCGCGCAGGATGGGGAAGAGATGATCGGGGGTCTCGCGCTTCAGCAGTTCGGGGCGAATGCGCAGCGGTGCGTCTTCCGGATGAGCGGCGCGGAACATCCACTGATTGCCTCGGACCGAGCGCACGCTGCGCCGCACTTGGTCAGCGAGGGTTTGAAAACCCAGCGAGCGGTAGCCCGCGGCGAGCGCGCTGGAAAGGGCAGCGCTTGGACCGGCAGCGGCCTGTGCGGCGAGGAAGATATCCAGAGCTTCTTCGAACCGGCGCTTCAGGAGGTGGGTGTAACCCGTGAAAGGAATCAGCGCGCGCGAACCCGCGCCCGGGCGCGAGGAGAGGTGAAAGCGATGGATGGCATAGAGGAAAAACAGGGCCCGTACGCGCTCGTAGAGATTGTCGCTGCTGCGCCGGAAGCGGTCGAGCGCCTCGCATTCCCGCAGCAGGTCTTCGAGCGTCGCCGCCCGGCACAGTGCGTCCAGCGAGCGATTGCGGGTCGCCGCATCTCGAGCGGTGATGACATCGGTAAGCAGGCTCACCGCTCGCCTCCCGCAGACGGAGTGGAGAGCTCACGCTCCGCCAGGAGTTCCAGCAAGTGCGTAAGCACCTCGTCGCGGTCGCGGCCGTTCAGGGCCAGCGCCAATTGCGCGGTGAGCAATCCGTAGCGAGCGCCGAGATCATAACGCCGTCCCGTGTCTTCCAGCGCCAGGTATTGCTCCTGCCGGGCGAGTTCAGCGAGAGCAGCGGAAAGCGTGAGGGCGCGCCTCGGATCACTCGCCAGCATCCGGCCGAGCAGTTTCATTAAAGTGGGAGTGAAAACGTGAGTGCCAAAGAAACAGAGGTAGTAGCCCGCCCGGATTCCCGGCACCATGAGGCGCTGTTCGGCTTCCGTGGGCGTAGGTTTTTCGATGACGGTCTCGACGCGATAAACGCCGGGCCGACCAGACATGCGGCGTCCCGCCACGGCGCCAAACCGGGAGAGCAGGCTTTCGCGGGTGGGCTGGACCCCGGAGGCGGAGCACGACTCCGCTTCCGCCAACTCCACCAGACGCTGCACGCCGGGCTTGGCTGCACTGACGTACAGGTGATCTCCCACCATGTGCAGGAAGGGCTCATCGGCCACAAACTCGCGCGCACAGTAAATGGCGTGGCCGTACCCTCGCGGCTGTTGTTGGGGGACGAATCGCACCGCGCCGGCGAGGTTCCCGGCGGCTTGCGCGTAACGGGCCTCGTCGCCGGGCCAGACCACAACGCAGATTTCGCCAATATTCGCGGTGAGGGCCTGTTCGATCAAGATGTTCAGAACGGATTTTTCCGCTCCGTCCTGGATGAGAGTCTGGAGGGGAAGCGCCCGCTGATTCCCTCCCGCTGCTGTGATGACCGCCTTTCTAATCCGCACGTTTGACGCTCCTCTTCAAGGTTTGTGCCGAACTCCTACCCCGCCCTTCCAAACCCGAGGATTATAACCGACGCTGTAGGGTGACATGCGCAAGTATTACTACTGCAATCGGGCCATCGGGTCATCGGGCCATCGGCTCATCGGCTGATTGAGCGATTGGGTGATTTGAGATTTGCGATTTTCGAAGTCAGCAAATTGATTCATTTCCTCGCCTGGCAGCTCCGATAACCGATACGGCGGAGTGTGTCACGCGGGGGGGAAGTGGCACGGCCATCCCTTCGGCAAGCTCAGGGCAGGCTCTGGCCGTGACCCCATAAGGCTCGCGCGCCAGGTTGCCCACTTTGCTGACATTGTGAGCGGGGCGGTTCCCGAACCGCCCCTACGAAGATTATCGTGTTCCAGGCTCTTTTACGCAGTCTCGAACCCCCCGCCCTTCCAACCGCTTGGACGCCAATTTAATGCCCAACGCCGCCGGACAGGCGGCGTGAGCAGCCTTAGGGCTGGCGGCGCGGGGGAATGTGCCGACCCCGTTCGTTACGCCTCAGCCCATTGCTTCTTGATGTAGGCAAGCGCTCTCGCTAAGGCCGCTTCGGGATTATCGGTGGCGCCGCATTCCATGGTCAGCCATCCCGAAAATCCCCAATCTCTGAGCGCTCTGAATCCCGGACGGTAATCGAAGGGCAGCGAGCCTGGCTCGGTGCGAGCCTTACCATCCGCAAGGTGAACGTAGACCGTGTATTTGCCGTACTGCCTCAAGGTCGCAGCAATGTCTTTCTCCTCCAACTGCATATGATAGAAGTCGCTCAGCAGCTTGAAGCCGGGAGCGCCCACAGCCTCAATGAACCCGGCGGCTTGGCTCTGAAGGTTCATGAAGTGAGTTTCCTTTTTGTTGCAGGGCTCGAGCATCAGGTTAATGCCCGTGCGTTGGACGTCCGGCGCCAACTCCTTGAGTTCGGTCACCAACAAGCGTTCTTCAATCTCCCGCGGCGTCATGATTGGCGAAATGTCCTGAAACCGATTGGGTCCAAAAACGGGGACTTCAATGATGTCGTTGGCCCGCAGGGTGCGAGCCATCTCCAGGCGCTGGCGGTCCAACTCCACCGCCTGCGCGCGAATTAGGGGGTCTGTGTCCAACAGTTTGATCGAGCCCACGATGGCGCTGACGGCGACCCCGACGCCGGCGAGTTGCTCCTGAAGGGATTCCACCGGCTGGTTGAGCCATTGGCCGCCCAGTTCAATGCCGTCGTAGCCCAGCCGTTTCACCAGTTGCGCTTGCTCGCGCAAGGTCAAGTCGCTGGGCAGGGGGGCGCGTACCCCGAAGCGCACGTTGCCCGCCTCGGGTTGGGCATGACGGGCGCCCGCCGCCAGCGTCGCGGCTCCCATGGCCGCGCCGCACCCCGCCAGGAATTCTCTTCGACTCACCCCGATGGCTTTTGTCATGGGCATCACCCTTAATGTAGGTGGCAGGTGGTAGGTGGTAGATGGGGGGGGACTTGCCTCCCACATCCTGCTACCCCACCTACCACCTACGACCTACCACCTACCATCTACCACCTACCCGCCGAGATCAACCTGCCGCCGGGTGATCTTCGGCGCGCATGGAACTTGGCGCGGTCCGATCCAGCAGGTCACGCACCTGGGTCAAGAGATCGGACAGGGTGAAGGGTTTTTGAATGTAGGCGCTGAGGGCGCTCCAATGCCGCATGATCTGATCGGTATAGGCGGACATGAAGAGTACGGGTATGCCGGGGAACTCGACGTTAAACTTCTCCGTTAATTCCACCCCGCCCATCGTCGGCATAATGATATCCGTCAGCAACAAATGAATCGGCCCCGGGTGGTTTCGGGCCACGGAGAGAGCCTCCAGGCCGTTGGTCGCTTCCAGGACGATGTAGCCGTAGCGCTCGAGGATCTCCCGCGTATATTTCCGCACTCCCGCCTCATCTTCCGCCAGCAGAATGGTTTCTCCTTTGGAGGAGATTCGTTCGATGCTGGCCGCGGAGCCGGGCGAGGTTTCAAGACCGAAAAAGGGTAAGAACAATTTGAAGGTTGTTCCCCGGCCGGGTTCGCTCGAGACCCAAATGGACCCGCCGCTTTGGTGGACGACGATTCCATAGACCGCTGACAATCCCAGGCCCGCGCCTTTTCCCTGTTCCTTGGTCGTGTAGAAGGGTTCAAAAACGTGGGACTTCACCTCCGCCGACATCCCCGTGCCCGTGTCCGTGACCGCCAGCACTACGTACTGGCCGGGGCTGACGTAGAGGTGGGTTCGCGCAAAGTGATCGTCCACCACCATGCTGGAGGTTTCGATCACCAGCTTGCCGCCGGCCGGCATGGCATCCTTGGCGTTCACGGCGAGGTTCATGAGAACTTGCCCCATCTGCCCCGGGTCCGCGCGAAAAGCCCCCGCTTGCGGGTCCAACGACAGGACCAGCTCGATGTTTTCACCGAGCAGCCGCCTCAACATGTTTTCGTAATCTTTGACGAACTCGTTCACCGCAATGGTCTTGGGCTCGGCGACTTGCCGTCGGCTGAATGAAACCAACTGGCGCGTCAGGGCCGCTGCCTGCATGGCGGCCTTGGAGAGTTCTTCCATCGAGTCCCGCAAGGCGTCTTGCGGGCCCATCTCCGCCAAGACCAAATGGGCATAGCCATTGATAATGGTCAGCAGGTTGTTGAAATCGTGCGCGATGCTGCCGGCCAGCCGGCCGATGCTCTCGAGCTTCTGCGCTTGCAGAAGTTGCTGTTCCAGCCGCTTCCGTTCCGTAATGTTCAGAATCACCCCCACCACGCGTACCGGTTGCGATTGCGCATCGAAAAACACCCGCCCCCGGCTGGAAAGCCAGCGTTCCTGGCCATCTTCAATGCCGAGCGTTCGATATTCGTCGACGTAGTCCCCGCCTCTCTCGTAGCGCAGGGCATCAAGCAACGTCTGCGTTACGCGGTCGCGGTCGGCAGGGTGGAGAGCACGCAGGAAGGTGTCGTAGGTGACTTCCATCTCCGAGGAGAGCCCAAAGTGTTGCCGGGCAAACTTTGACCAGATGAGCTTGCCGGTCTGGGGATAGAAATCGAACGTGCCGATCTGCGTGGCCTCCACCGCCAGCGCCAGGCGTTCCTCGCTCCCCCGCAATTCTTCCTGTGCTTGCTTGCTTTCTCGCCGCGACGCGGCTTCCGCCAATTCGCGCTCGACGGCAGGCACCAAGCGTGTCAAGTTGTTCTTGGTGAGGTAATCTTGCGCCCCGGATTTCATCATCTCGACGGCGGTGTCTTCACCCATCTTGCCGGACAGCACGATGCAGGGAATGTCGCGGCCGCACTCCTGGAGAAGGCGGAGGACGCCGGGCGCGTCAAACCCCGGCATGTAGTAGTCCGCAATGACTACGTCCCAGGCAGGATCCTCCAGCGCGTGGCGCAGACCCTCAGCGTCTTCCACCCGCTGGGAAAAGACTTCGAATCCGGCCTGCATCAACAGGCGGAGTACTATGTCGGCGTCGCTTTCCGAATCCTCGATTTGTAACAGCCGCAAGGGCTTGCTCATGGGGCCTCACTTCGCTTTACAAAGCCTTACAAGACCTTACAACCTAAGTTTAGATGTGCAGTGCCCATCCGTATAGCTTAGGAAACCGCGGATGCTGCTGCTGACAATTTGTCACTTCACCTTGGGGGGTTCCTCATTTAAGACCAACCAATACAATCCCAGTTGTGCCACGGATTGGACAAAACGTCCGAAATCCACCGGCTTACGTATATAGCTGTTGACCCCCAGGTCGTAACTCGCGGCCATGTCCTGTTCCTCCCGGGAGGAGGTGAGAATGACCACGGGCATGCGGCGGGTGATCACGTCCGCCCGAATTCTCCGCAGCACATCCAGGCCCGACACCTTCGGCAATTTCAAATCCAGCAGGGTAAGGGTGGGCAAATCGGAGGTGTCGCGGCCCGCGTAGGCGCCCATGCCAAAGAGGTAATCCAACGCCTCCTGGCCGTCGGAGGCGACAACCAACTCATTGATAATATGGCCCTTCGCAAGCGCGCGCTTGGTGAGCCCGATATCACTGGGATTATCTTCGATCAGGAGAATAGTTTTGGTGTTCACAATTTGTCTGCTCCAAGCGTGAAATATAGCGTTGCCCCTGCACCGACGCGCGCCTCAGCCCAAATGCGGCCGCCATGCCGGTGAATCACCCGTTGCACGGTGGCCAAGCCGATGCCCGAGCCGGGGAACTCGCTGGTTTTGTGCAGGCGCTGGAAGGGTGCGAAAAGCATTCCGGCATAGGCCATATCAAAACCCACGCCGTTATCGCGAACGAAAAAGGCAGGGTTGCCTTCGTACGCAGTCCGGCCAAACTCCACCCTTGACGGGTTGCGTGGCCCGGTGAACTTCACCGCGTTCTCGAGCAGGTTGGTCAGCGCGACCTCCAGAAGCCGGGCGTCCCCAGTGCACTCTAGCTGCGGAGCTACAATGAATTCGACGGAGCGGTCGGGGTGCGCCTCCTTCAGGCGGGCGATAATGCTTTCGGCGAGAGAGGTGAGGTCAACGGTCCGGGGAACCATCTCCGAGCGGCTGACGCGCGACAGGTGCAGAAGGTCATCAATCAGCCTTTCCATGCGCTGCGCTTCGGAGCGAGCGTCGAGGCGCTCGCCATAATCTTCCAGCAGCGCCAGGCTCCACCCGTCGATTCCGCGGAGCGGAGCACGCAAGTCGTGCGAGACGGAGTGCGCAAAGGCTTCCAGCTCCCGGTTGGCCGCTTCCAGCGCCGCCGTGCGCGAGCGCACGCGCTGCTCGAGTCCGACATTGAGCAGGTGGAGTTCTTCTTCCGCGCGTTTGCGCTCGGTGATGTCTTGAATGGTACCGATCATCTTGAGGGGGCGGGATTGGCCGTCCAGGACCAGTTCGCCTTTTTCTGACACCCACCTTTCCGCCCTGTCGCTGGCGCGGACAATGCGATAATCCCTTTCAAAGCGCTTCTTCTCCGCGATGATCTGCTCGAGATAAGCGGCCATTTCCTCGCGTTCGCCGGGGTACACCAGCGCCTTCCAGCCGCTGACGTCCTTGGGGTAATCGCTGGCAATTCCGAAGATTTCGTCCAGGACGGCGGAGCTGGACCAGCGCCCGGAGGCAATGTCGAGCTCGTACGACCCGATTCTTCCGACCCGCTGGGATTCCCGAAGCGAATACTCGCTCTGCCTCAGGGCTTCCTCCGCCTGCCGGCGCTCGGTGATGTCGGATTTGATGGCGATGTAGTTGGTGACTTCGCCAGAGGCGTTGCGCACCGGGGCAATGGTGGCTTCCTCCAGGTAGAGCGTGCCGTCCTTGCGCCGGTTCGTGAACTCGCCGCGCCAGAGTTTCCCGGCAGTGAGGGTGGCCCACAGCTCCTGGTAGAATTTGGCGTCCTGCCGGCCTGACTTGAGGATCCGCGGGTTTTGGCCGAGGGCCTCGTCGTGGGTGTAACCCGTGATGCGGGTGAAAACCGGGTTGACGTATTGAATCTTCGGCTCGCGGTCCGTGATCACGACGATCTCCGCGGCTTGCTCGATGGCGGTGGCCAGAAGAAGATTCTGGGCCTCCGCCCGTTTGCGCTCGGTGATGTCGCGATTGGCTTCCAAAACCGTCTTGTTGCCCTTCGCGTCCACTGCCACCGTCCACTGGCCCTCGACGATGAGTTTTCGCCCATCCTTGGTGGTTTGGGTCAATTCTCCTTTCCATTGACCGTCACGTTCCAGCATGGCGTCGATTTGGGCCATGCCCAAGGGATGATCGGTGTGCAGAAGCTCGTGGCTGGAACGGCCCACCGCCTCCTCCCGCGTGTAGCCAAAAAGGGTTTCGGCGCCGCGGCTCCAGTAGTCAATGGCGCCCCCCAGCCGGCAAGTCAACAGGGAGTCGTGGGCTTGTTCGAGCAGGTTCGCGTGACGGCGCAGAGCCTGGGTGATTTCCTCGCGCCGGACGGTTTCCCGTTCAATACCCACGCTGGCAAAAACCAGGAGAAGTACCAGCGCCGCGCTCCCCAACCCCAGCACCCAACGCCCGCGGGAGGCGCGGCTCTCGGCTTCAGCCGTACGTTCCACCAACAATTGGCGCTCCTCGCTCATGACGGCATCCAAGGTGGAGCGCAGCTCATCCATGGAGGGCTCTCCTCGGCCGTAGCGAACGAGGGCAAGAGCCACGTCGACTTGCGAGGCTTTGCGCAGCTCTATGGCATGCTTGAACACGCGCAGTCTCTCGCCGGTAAGCTGATTGATCTCGACCCAACGCGCCTGCTGTGCAGGATTGTCGGAGGTCAGATCCTTCAACTCTCTCAGGCCGCTGGGGAGGGCAGCGATCGCCGAATTGTAGGGTGCCAGATAGCTCTCATCACCGGTCAGCAGGAAACCGCGCTCTCCTGCTTCGGCGTCCTTCATCAAGGACAACTGAGATTCGGCGGAGTTGATCACTCGGTAGGTGTGTACCACCCACCCTTCCGCGTCCTGGGTGCGCGCAAAGTCGCGCAGGAGGAGCAGGACCATCCCTGTCAGTACCACCGCTGCGCCGGCTAGAACCGCGGTTTGGCGGATGACGCGCAGCTTAATGGTTTTCCCCCCTACGGCCATGGAAGACGGCAAGCGGCCTGACACTTCACCCAGGAAACTGACGCCGGCTCCAACCACGAAATAGCTTGCCAAGCTGAGGGCGTCAGCGCGGTGCGCGATGGTGAAGGAGAATCGGGGTTCGATGATGAAGTACCAGGCGGCAATTCCCCCCAGCAGCGTGGCCAGCAACCCTGGTCCCCGGCCCCAAAGGCGCTTGGCTATCACAATTGTCAGGACAAAGAGCAAGAAGGGCGCCCGGTCACCGAGCATCGGGTCAAAAACCAAGCGTATGGCTAAGGTGCAAACCACGGCCAGGACGGTCGAGGCGTACCGCTCGATTGCAGGAAGCGCTTGCAGCAGTTTTTGCCGGCCCATCATTTGTGAATTGCCGATTTTCGATTGCCGATTTTCGATTTTCGATTTTCGATTTTCGATTGCCGATTGTCGATTGCCGAGCGAGGATTGACTCGGCCATCGACAAGCGTCAATGGACCATTTGTCAACTGCCGAATGCCGATTGCTGATCGAGGATTTACAGCAGAGGCTGATTTCGTGGTTGTCAATCGACGATCGACAATCGTCAATCGACAATTCGAGGCTGGTCTCTTCGTTGTCAATCGACAATCGACAATCGTCAATCGACAATTAAGGGAGTGAAACCTCGCAGGGCTTTTGACGGATTCCACCAAGCCTCCGGTAACGTTCAGCTTCCCCACCCGGCTTACGAAGGTTACGGGTAGAGTTGTATGCGGAAACCATGTATGAGGTATTACATGGTATAAAAACAATAAGTTACGGGCAGCCCGGTTTCCGCAACTGAAAAGTTCCCGGTTTGCGAGTCCCTACGCCCTACAAACGGATGGCAAGCAGCCCTTGCCTGCCAAATTGGCTGGCTTCGCACGTTTATGACCAGACCCCCAGCGCGATGAGGACGCGGTTTTTCTGATTAAATGGACCTGATGGGGACCAAGGCACGCCGATTCAGTACGTTAGATGGGGCAAATGGCTCAGAATAGGAAATCACGAGGGAGAATTTGCACAATACCCTGCACGTGTAGCGCGGACCCCCGTTTTTGGGGTCCGCGGTTCTTCCTTGGCAAGAACCGCAAATCTCAAAGACGGACGCCTGCCCTCGGGTTCGGGAGCGCGAGTCTCGGGAAGAACCGCAGACCTCAAAGGCGGAGGTCTGCGCTACGCTTGCTTCGTTTTGGGGCCGCATTCATGATACCGGGCAGCGCGGACCTGTTCTGTAGGTCCGCGGCTTTACCTGGCCATTGGGGACGCGCCGCCCACCTACTGAACTGGTCCGCGCTACCCTTCCTCAGCCCGAGTTTCTGCCCATCATGGCCAGCCGAAAGGCTGTCAATGCTCAGGATGACAGCGAAGTGGGCAGCGCGGCGTCCGCAAAGCGCAAATCCCAAATCGCCCGATGG
>JBEKAD010000139.1:0-10226 GCA_050018435.1 Terriglobia bacterium | reverse complement strand
GAAAAGCCCACGGTCACGAGAGTACTGACCGGGGCTACCCACTCCTGACCAGCAGCACCTATCGCCGCGCCAAGCTTTTTGAGAGTGATCGGCTCCGCCTGATTTCAGTCCTGTCCGCGGGCCGCAGAGCTGCGCTCTGCGTCAGCCCGCGGTGGCTCGGTACGCCGCCCGCCAGTAGCGCGAAAACCTGCACTTGGTTCAGCGGCTTCTTTGCGCTCGCGGGCTCAGGCGGCTTGGCCGCGCGCAGCGCCTTAAGAAATGCCACGCTCGCGCCTGCGCCGTTGAGGGTTTGGAGAAAGTCCTCCGCCGGCGCGAAATCAATCCTGCGCTGCTCGATCAGCTTCGCGCCCGGCTCGTCTCCCAGTCCGGCGCGCACCATGTTGCTGACCTGCACCTGGGTAAAGGGCTTCTGTTGCGCCCGTATGGGCAGCGGCAGAATCACTGCGATGATGAGCATGAGGATGGTCACGACCGGTCGACGCCGCATCGGTACCTTCCGAAAGCGGGAATCACTACGACGATGTGTGGGTATTCTACCACGGGAAGTTCACGCATTCTGCTTCCTGGTGGTACCGTTTGATGTAGAGGCGGCTTTATCCGTCAGTTGACGGACCAATTGGTCCGTCGGCTGACGGATAAACTCGCCGCTACAACATCAAACTGAACCACGGCTGATTCCAGCACTGGTGCGCCGATAGCCTTCGAGCGAACGCAAGCCAAGGGTTCGTTTAAGGTTTATGATGGACCGGGGGGCCGAGCGGTTGGATGCGGACCTCATCCTGCCCCCATCCTCGGTGAAGCCGGAATACAAGGGCAAGCCGACGCTTGTCAAGCGCTGAGCTTTAGCTCAGCACATGCCGACCCTTCGCCCGGCTCAGGGCAGGCTCTAAAGGTCGGCGCTACTCAGACGGTTGCATACGGAGACCTCAGCAAAGAGAATCCTGCCCCCATTACTGCCGCGTATGAGCAGCAAATGGAGGGCAAGAATGGATGGGGGGCTGGCGGCCTTTCTTATCACAGTGTGAAATTTATTGCTCAAAGCGCTGCCCTGCCCCACAGATTGGGGTGGGATGGAAAAATGCCGACGAGGGCTCCACATCTACAAACCACGTTGCGATTTCAGAAAAGAGGAATTACACTGTACGGATATGGCCAATGAAAGACGGCGTGTTCCCCGTTACTCAGCTCACGTGAAGGCCAGCGTCAAACTGCCGGGGGAGAGCACCGCCCTCGCAGTGATGGTGGAAGACTTGTGCGTCCTCGGATGCTTGCTGGAGTATGGCCCAACCCTGGAGATTCACCAACAGTGCGATTTGGGCATGACATGGAAAGGCCGGGAATTCCGGACTCCTGCGGTGGTCGCCTGGAGGGGTGAGCAGGGTCAAGTGGGATTGGAATTCCGCAATACCGACCCGGCGAACCAGCAGTTGCTGCGGGAAATCTGCGCTGAATTTCACATGAAACCGCTTGTGCGGCTGCCGGAAGGTCACGAATAGCCTGAATCAGGCAGCACGACTCGTGCCTCCGCCGGCGGGAATTGATGCAGGCTGCGGGACTCGTCCCGGCTTCCGAGGAGGACAGCCGTGCGGTGTTCATCCACGTGGCTGCGCATCATGTTCCTATCCATTCCTCACGACTCGGTTCCCCTCGCGCACCCGTTCCCCTCGCATTCCTTGACAATCTGTGGCGACATCTTCAACAATGACGGATTCTAATGGAGGGGTGTCAGCCGTCCGGATTCAGCCAGAAGGTCGTGGGCCAACCTATAAGCTGACCGCTGAAAGCGGAGAGCTGACGGCTAGCAGGTTGATGGCGTGTTGTAGCGCTGAGCTTTAGCTCAGCACGTGCCGACCCTTCGCACAGCTCAGGGCAGGCTCTAAAGGTCGGCGCTACCATAGCCCTCATAGAAAACGAAAGGTTGAACTCATGCGTTGGAGCCAGGTTTTCATTCCCACCTTGCGGGAAGACCCCGCGGAAGCAGAAGTTCCCAGCCATCGCCTGTTGCTGCGGGCCGGGTACATCCGCCAGGTTGCGGCGGGGGTTTATGCGCATCTCCTGTTGGCGCAAAGATCGCTCCTGAAGATCATGCAAATCATTCGCGAGGAGATGGATGCCATCGGTGCGCAGGAATTTTACCTGCCGGCGCTGAACCCGGCGGAACTTTGGAAAGAGTCCGGACGCTACGCCGCCTACGGCCCGACGATCTTCAAGCTCAAGGACCGGAACGATCATGAAATGGTCCTGGGCGTAACCCACGAAGAGGAAATGACCAATATCGCGCGCGGGGAGCTGCGCTCGTACAAGCAACTTCCGCAAATGTGGTACCAGATTCAGGAGAAGTTCCGCGATGAGCCGCGCCCCAAGTCAGGGTTGCTGCGCCTGCGGCAATTCTGGATGAAGGATTCGTATTCGTTTGACCTCGACGATGCCGGCCTGGACGTGAGCTACCGCAAACACTATGACGCGTATTGCCGCATCTTTGACCGCTGCGGGCTGAAGTACGTGATTGTGGAAGCGTACTCGGGGACGATGGGCGGCACCCACTCGCATGAGTTCACCGCGCCCACGGACGCGGGCGAGGATTTGATCGCGTTGTGCGACTGCGGCTACGCGGCGAACCTGGAAAAGGCGGAAGGGAACGCGCCACCGGTGGTGGATCCCCCGGGCGATGCCGCACCGGAGCCATTCGCCACGCCGGGGCAGAAGACTATCGATGATTTGGTGAAATTCACAGGTGAGAGCGGCGACCGGATGATCAAGACCCTCGTGTTCATCGTGGAGGGCCAGGCGATCTTGCTCCTGCTGCGTGGGGATCACACCCTGAGCGAAACCAAGCTGGCCACGACGCTGGGCACGGAGAGATTCCGCCCGTCCACGCCGGAGGAGGCCCGGGCGTTGCTCGGTGCGCACTTGGGTTCGCTGGGCCCGCTGGGATTGAGAGGGGTCAGGATTCTCGCTGACAAGGCGCTGGAAGGCCGCCGGGGCATGATCACGGGCGCCAACCAGGATGACACCCACCTGCGCAACGTAACGCCGGGGCGCGATTTCCGCGCCGAGTACCGCGATTTGCGGGTGGTTTCCGCCGGGGATCTCTGCCCGAAGTGCGGCCGGCCGTTGCGGATCAGCGTTTCGGTGGAGTTGGGCCACATTTTCAAATTAGGGCGCCGCTATTCCCAGACGATGCACGCCAGTGTGCTCGACGAAAACGGCCGGGAGGTTCCCCTCGTGATGGGTTCCTACGGCATTGGCGTGGAGCGCATTCTGAGCGCGGCGGTGGAACAGAACCACGACCGCGATGGCATGTTCCTGCCCGCGCCCATCGCTCCCTTTGAAGTCATCCTGACGGCGGCCAACATGGATGACGCGCGGTTGCGTGCGGCCGCAGAAAAGCTTTATGAGGAGATGCGGGCGCACTCCCTGGACGTGCTGTTTGACGACCGCGCCGAAAGGCCGGGGGTCAAGTTCAAGGATGCTGATCTGATCGGGGTACCTTATCGCGTGACCATCGGCAAACGTAAATTTGAGCAAGGGCTGGCGGAGATTTTCCAGCGCTCGACAAAGCAAATTCAGGATGTTAAGCTGGAAATGGTTGTCTCGAGCTTGCTGGAAAGGCGCCGGAGATAACGGAAAGGGGATCTGCCCGCTAGGGGGGACACGATGCGGCTGTCTGAGTCCGGGAAGATAACTTTTAAAGCCATCCTCTCTCTCGCCTTTCTCGCGGCGTTGATCTTCGCCAGTATCAAAATCATTCCCGTTTACGTAAACAATTACCAACTCCAAGACTACCTTCAGACCCAGACACCTTTCTGGCTGACACAGCATGCCTCGGCGGACGCGATTCGAAAAAACGTCCTGGCCAAGGCCCAGGACTTGGGTCTCCCCTTAGCGGCCGAGGATATGACGGTGGAGGCCAACCCGAACCGCGTGAGTGTCAGCATTGATTACCACGTCCCCGTGGATTTGAAGGTGTATACGCTGCGACTCCACTTTACCCCCTCATCTGAAAACCGGTCGATATAAAACGTGGCTGTCCGTCCATCTTCGGCATCGCGAGACTCGTACGGGTCAAGGGGCCGGGGGAAATTTGCGGGGCCGGGAAAATCCCCTTGGGGAGAGGGGAAGAAGTCTTTGCTCGGCGCCGGGCTGCTAGTGTTTCTGGCGGCAGTGGGAGCTTTCGTCTATTTCTATGTGCGCTTCACGCGGGTCATCGACGCCCGGCTGAGCGGCGACGTCTTCAACAACGCTTCCCTGGTATTTACCGCGCCCACGCCGGTGTTCGTCGGCGAGGCGATAACGCCGGACGAGGTGGCCGCCCGCCTGCGCAAAGGGCTTTACGCCGAGTACGAGGGCGGGTCAAATGTCGGCACCTACCGGCGGGTTGGCAATCGCCTGGAAATCCGGCCAGGCTCCGCGTCCTTTTTTCAGAGCGACTTTTTCAAGGAGGGCCCGGCGGCGCTGGAGTTCGCTAACGGACACATCGTTTCCATCGCCTCACTCTCCGACACGGCGCCGCTCGACAGCTACAAGCTTGAACCGGAAGTCATCACCACGCTGTTCGACAATTCTCGCAGCAAGCGGCGGCTGGTGCGCTACCAGGATCTTCCCAAGACGGTCATCGACGCCGTGGTGGCGGCGGAAGATCATAGTTTCTTTTCGCACCATGGCGTGAACCTTTACCGCATCATCGCTTCCGCACTGCACGATTTCTTCCGCAAGGAAGAAATCGTGCAAGGCGGGAGCACCCTCACCATGACGTTAGCCCGCAACATCTTCGGGCTTACCCCCCAGCGCAAATTTGGCCGCAAAATAAACCAAGTTTTCCTGGCCTTCCTGCTGGAGCAACGACTGAATAAGGAACAGATTTTTGAGCTGTTCGCGAATCAGATTTATATGGGCCAGCGCGGGAGTTTTTCCATCTATGGATTCGGGGAAGCGGCCAGCGCCTATTTCAACAAGGATGTGGGCAGCCTGAACGCTGCGGAGGCCGCCCTGCTGGCCGGGGTGATTCGCGGGCCTAACATCTATTCACCTTACAAGTATCCCTCGCGTGCTTTGGAGCGGCGCAACTTTGTGCTGAGGAGCATGATGGAGCAGGGCATGCTCACACCCCAGGAGACGAAAAAGGCCTCCGCGGCGCCCTTGGGCGTGGTGATGCGCAACGAGGAAGGCACGCAAGCTCCTTACTTCGTTGACATGGTGAAGGATCAATTGCTCTCGCAATTCTCCGATCACGACCTGCTCTCGCAAAGCTACCGGATTTACACTACCCTCGACCTGGATGTGCAAGAAGCGGCTTCAGCGGCAATCAATGCCGGCAGCGTGGAAGTTGACAAGCGATTGAAAAAGTCCAAGGCGGCCCAAGACGCTCCGCCGTCTGATCCTTTGCAGCCGCAGTTGGCTCTGGTGGTGCTCGATCCTCACACCGGATGGTTGAAGGCCATGGTGGGAGGACGCGACTATGGCCGCAGTCAGCTCAACCATGTGCTGGCCAAACGCCAGCCGGGGTCATCGTTCAAGCCCTTCGTCTATGCAGCGGCGCTGAACTCCGGCGTGGACGGATCCCAACCTCTCCTTACTCCCGCTACCCTGCTCAACGATGAACCCACCTCTTTCCAATTTGGCGACCAGACTTACGAGCCGGAAAACTACAAGCAGGAGTACTTCGGGGAGGTGACGCTACGGCAAGCGCTGATGTATTCGCTGAACGTGGCCACCGTGCGGCTGGCCGAGACGGTGGGGTACGAAAAAGTTCGCAATTTGGCAGTGGCTGCGGGGTTCAACACGGATTTGCTGGCCACGCCCGCCATTGCGCTGGGAGCGTATGTGGCGACGCCGCTGGAAATCGCCGGCGCTTATACGATCTTTTCGAATGGCGGAACCTATGTGGAGCCGCGGTTTATTTTGGCGGTCAATGATGCTTCCGGGGGCCTGTTGTGGCGAAGTTCGGAAGTCACCCGCCAGGTGCTGGACCCGCGGGTTGCCTACCTGATGGTCAACTTGTTGGAAAGTGTGATAAACAATGGTACGGGAGCGGGCGCGCGGGCGCGCGGGTTCACCTTGCCCGCCGCCGGCAAGACCGGGACTTCGCACGACGGCTGGTTTGCCGGTTTCACTTCCGATCTGCTGGCGATTGCCTGGGTGGGATATGACGACGATCGCGAACTGAAACTCCCCGGGGCGGATTCCGCCCTGCCCATCTGGACGGAGTTCATGAAGCGGGCCACCCAGCACCCCGCCTATGGCGACGCCAAGCCCTTCGAAGCTCCGCCCGGCATCGTGGCGGTTCCCGTGCAGATGACGTCCACTCTTCCCAGCGGCCATGACGCGGTAGTGGTCCGCAACGAGTACTTTATTGAGGGAACGGAACCGCAGGGGCCAACACCCCGGCAGGGAGGCGGGGGGATTCTGAGCAGATTGTTCCACTTCGGCAACGCCACGACCGTGCCGGTTGCGGCGACCACTTCTCCCCCCGGGAACGAAAATACGGTTGTCGCGGCCCCCCATTCTGATGGCTCTCCGCAACCTGACGAGAAGAAAGGCGGTGTGCTGAAGAAATTCCTTTCGATCTTCAAGGGAAAGAACCCCAAGCCGGTCAACCCTCCGGATGCCCCGAAGAAAACACCGCCGGAGGGATGAAATTCGGGAGTCGGGACACGGGACTCGGGATTCGGGAGTCGGGACTCGGGATTCGGGACTCGAGAGTCGGGTTCGCTCTGCGGTGACGCTTCCGTGGGGTGGGACCACGGGGCTTCAGAAATCGGAATTTCGCCAAACTCTGATCCCGAATTCCGGATTCCCGAGTCCCGTGTCCCGGATCCCGAGTCCCGAAAGTTGAGGTCCACCTATGAAACCCCCAATGCGATGCGCGGGCCTATTGGCTGCCACTCTTATGATGGGGGCTGCTGCTGCGGTGCCGGTCATCGTGGCAGGTTTCAGTCCGGAACAAGCTGCCCCGGCGGCAGGATCGCCGCCGACCCCCACCACCCAGCCCAAGGCGCTCACCCTGGAACAGCGGGCGGACATCTTCATGGCGAGAAAGAATTATGCCGACGCGGCTGATTATTACTACCGGGCGCTCAAGCAGTTATCTTTCAAAGATCCAGTGGTGTGGAACAAGCTGGGGATCGCTTTTCAGCAGGTGAGCAAGTTCCACAGCGCCCGCAAAGCTTACACCGGCGCAACTCGCGCCGACAAAAATTTCGCCGAGGCCTGGAACAACCTGGGCACCGTATATTTCATGGAGAAGAAGTATGGAAGATCGGTGAAGTATTACCAACGAGCGATCGAGTTGAAGAGCGACATTGCCGCGTTTCATATGAATCTGGGCACATCCTATTATCATCTGGAGAAGTTCGATCAGGCCGTGGAAGAGTATCGCACCGCTCTCGGCATTGATCCCAAAGCTCTGGTTCAGGAGTCCGCAATGGGGACCGTGGTCCACGCCCGCGGGACCGATGTGAAATACTATTTCTACATGGCCAAAGCCTTGGCTTCCGTCGGGAACGCGGAGGATGCCGTGCGCTACCTCCGGCGCGCTCTCGAGGATGGTTTTAACGACCCGAAACGGATTGACGAGGACCCCGACTTCAAAAAGATCAGCCAATACCCGGCTTTTGTTGAACTCATGCGGAATCCCCCGGTAGCCATTAAGGATTGAACGTGTGGCGTCGTGCAGGCGCGGCGGCCCGAATCCTTCTCAGTGCTATAATGTATCGGTCGGGTTGAATTCTCATGCGAAGAACGGTCGGACTTCTTTTGCTCCTGTGGTTTTGCCCCTGGCAGCTTCGTGGCTCGTCGGAGGTGCGATCCCTACTGGTCTTTCCCTTTGAGAATCTGAGCCCCCGCGCGGATTTGAATTGGATCTCGGAAAGTTTCGCGCAAGTCCTTTCTTCCCGGCTGCCGCAGCCGGACAACTATGTCCTTGACCGCGACGAACGCAACGCCGCGTACACACAACTGGGAATGCCCATGGATGTGCCCCTGACGCTGGCGAGCGAGTTCAAGGTGGCGGAAACCCTGGGCGTGGATTGGGCCATCCTGGGAAATTTCAATGTAACGGACAATCGCCTGGTCGCACACGCGCAACTGCTCAACGTCAAACTGTTGAGGCTTTCGCAACCCCTGGAAGTTTCCGGAGACATGACGGAGTTGGTGGATCTACAGACGCGGCTGGCGTGGCGACTACTGGCGACGCACGACTCCGGTTTCACCGTGGGCAATGAGGAGGACTTCCGGCGGAGTTTTCACGATATCCGCCTCGACGCCTTCGAGAATTATGTTCGCGGCCTGGTGGCCACCGACGACACCAGCCGTCTGCATTTCTTTACGGAATCGGAGCGCCTTGACCCGTCCGACCACCGGGCGGCCTTTGCCCTGGGACGGTTTTATTTTGAGCAGAAGGACTATGAGAACTCTGCCAAGTGGTTGGGAAAGATCGAGGAGGCCGATTCGAATTATAACGAGTCGCTGTTCCTGCGCGCTGTCGATGAGTTTTTCCTGGGGCGCGAACAGGACGCGGAAAAAGAATTTGAAACGCTGGCGAAGGTGCTGCCGTTGGACGAAGTCTCCAATAACCTCGGGGTGTTGGAGGCCCGTCGCGGCCGCTATGACGAGGCCTTGGCGAATTTCGACCGCGCCTACCAGAGCGATCCATCGGATGTGGACTTCTGCTTTAATCGGGGCGTAGCCCTCTGGTACGAAAAGCGCTATCCGGCGGCAGCGGAATCTCTCCAGGCAGCGATCCACGCCAACCCCGATGATTCCGAAGCCCATACGTTGCTGGCAGTGGTTTTCGGCAAGCTGGGCGATAGCGCGGCGGAGCGAGGGGAATTGGATTGGCTGGCGGAACATGAGGTGGGAGCGGCAGCCGACCAGTCCGGAGACGTGCTCCCCATGCCACGTCTCAAGAAGAATTATGATGGCCGCGCCTTCCGGTTGCTGGAGTTGACGTTGCACAACGCCCTGGAAGAGCGACTGGCTAATGCTTCTCCCCGGCAACACATTGACGCGCACCTGGCACAGGGGAAGAAGTTTCTTGCGGAGAACCGTTACGGGGAAGCGGAGCGCGAGCTTGCGGAGGTTGTCTCCTTGTCTCCGGCTGACCCCCAGGCGCACATCCTGCTCGCCCAGGCGCTCGAGGCCGAGGGCAAACACCATGAAGCCGCGGGGGAACTTCAGACTTCACTGAAGTTGAATGACACCGTGGAAGCACACCTTTCACTGGCGCACGTTTATCTTTCCATGAATCAGCCGGAGCTGGCTCGCTTGCAGGGACAGGCCGCGCTCCATCTCGATCCCGGCAACCGCCAAGCGGAACAATTCCTGCAACAAATCCATGCCGGAGCTCCGGCGGCAAGGAAGACGCCTTGAGCGCTAAAATTTTGCGTCCAGTACTCTTGTCGATGGTCATTCTCGCGGTCGCATTACCCTCCAATCCCCTCCGTGCTGCCCGCCCCCGGCCGCGAGTGGTGGAGATTAAGCTCGATATGATGATCCACCAGGTGAGCGCGGAATACGTGGAGCGGGGAATCCGTTACGCCAATGAGCAGAATGCCGACGCCATCCTTTTGGAGTTGAACACACCCGGCGGACTGGTAACCGCCACGCAGGAGCTTGTCCAGGCGATTTACGCGTCGCATACTCCGGTGATTACTTATGTCGCGCCGAGTGGCGCCAGCGCGGCGTCGGGCGGCTTCTTCGTTTTGCTCGCAGGCGATCTGGCGGTGATGGCTCCGGGCACCAACACCGGCGCTTCCCATCCGGTAGACCTGCTGGGTGGGGAAGCAGATAAGACGATGAGCGAGAAGATCGAGAGCGACCTGGCTTCCTACATCCGCTCGATCGCGCAGAAACGCGGGCGCAATGTGACGCTGGCGGATGACGCGGTGCGCAAGAGCGCATCCTTTACCGACAAGGAAGCGCTGGACGGAAAGCTGATTGACGCGGTGGAGAGTTCTCCCCGCGATATTTTCGCGCAGTACGAAGGCAAGGCGGTGCCACGCTTCAACGGCGGCTCGACCACGCTGCATCTGGCCGATGCGGAAGTCGAGACCTACCCGATGACGCGAATTGAATCCTTGCTGGTCTGGGTGGCGGATCCCAACATTGCCTTCCTTCTGGGCGCGATCGGGCTGGCTTGCCTGTACATTGAATTCACTCACCCCGGCATGGTGGCGCCGGGCGTGGTCGGGGCGATCTCGTTGGTTCTGGCGCTCTATGCCTTTAAT
>JBEKAD010000138.1:0-10944 GCA_050018435.1 Terriglobia bacterium | reverse complement strand
ATAGCCAGCGCATGATGGGGCTCAACAACATCGAGCTCATCTCCGATCGGCCGATTGAGGTGAACCTGCGCGAGATCGCGGAAGTGAAAAAGCGCTACCCGCAACACGCCGTCATCGCCTCGCTGATGGTGGAATCCAAGCGCGAAACCTGGCACGACATCGTGAAGCGCGCGGAAGACGCTGGTGCCGACGGCCTGGAACTGAATTTCGGCTGCCCCCACGGCATGAGCGAGCGCGGCATGGGCTCGGCGGTGGGCCAGGTGCCCGAATATTCCTGCATGATCACCGAATGGGTGAAAGAAGCGGCGCGCACGCCGGTGCTGGTGAAGCTCACCCCCAATGTCACCGACATCCGCACCATAGCGCGGGCCGCCAAGCGGGGCGGCGCGGATGGGCTTTGCGCCATCAACACCATCAACTCGATTACCGGCATCGACCTCGACACGCTGACCCCGCGGCCGGACGTAGGCGGTTATTCCTCCCACGGCGGCTACTGCGGACCGGCGATCAAGCCCATCGCCTTGCACCTGGTGCAGCAGATTGCTTCCGACCCGGAAGTGGGAATTCCCATTTCCGGCATCGGCGGCATCGCGGGGTGGCGCGAAGCCGCCGAGTTCTTCCTGCTCGGCTGCGGCACCGTGCAGGTTTGTACCGCCGCCATGCACTACGGCTATCGCATCGTGGAGGACATGATCGATGGCCTCTCCCATTGGTTCCGCGGCCTCTCGGTGCCGCGCGTGACGGAGTGGAAACACCTGGATTTGAATTACCGCATCGTGGCGCGCATCCATCCCGAGAAGTGCATTGGCTGTGACCTGTGCTACATTGCCTGCTGGGACGGCGCGCACCAGTGCATCCACCGCGACGGTTACGCCCGGCCGGAAGCGGCGGAGGCGGCCACCCGCACCCGCATCACCGTAACCCCCATCGCCAGACTCGATTCGCATGGTGGGCCGGACAGCAAAACGCCGCCCGAGAGAATTCCGCACGTGGATGAGGACGAATGCGTGGGCTGCAATCTGTGCTGGCTGGTGTGCCCGGTGCCTGGTTCGATCACCATGGAAAACATTGAAACCGGCCGGCCACCCCAGACCTGGGCACAGCGTAGCGCAAGCAAATAATCGGGTGATCGGGTGAACGGGTGATCGGGTGAACAAATTGATCGGGAGATCAGGTAATCGGGTGATCAGATGAACAGAAAAGCAACTTCGCACTAATGGCCTTTTGTTCACCCCACCGCCGAATCACCGGATTTCCCGATCAAGGTGTTCACCCGATCTCCCGATCACCCGATACTTAAGGGGGCCTATGACCACACTAATTCGCAATGGCACGGTTGTTACCGCACAGGAAACCCGCAAGGCCGATGTCCTGATTGAGGGTGAACGCATCAGCCAGGTCGGTTTGGGCCTTGCCGCTGGCTCCGATGCCCGCGTGATCGACGCCACGGGCACGTACGTTATCCCCGGCGGCATCGATCCCCACACCCATCTCGATATGCCCTTCGGCGGCACCATGTCGAGCGACGATTTCGAGACGGGCACGCGCGCCGCGGCGTTCGGCGGCACCACCTCCATCGTCGATTTCGCCATCCAGGCGCGCGGCGCCCCCATGCGCGACGCGCTCGAAACCTGGTGGAAAAAGGCCGAGGGGCGCGCCACCATCGACTACGGCCTGCACATAATTGTCACCGACCTCGCGGGCGCGGGCCTGGAAGACATGGACGACATGGTGCGCGAGGGTGTGGCCAGCTTCAAGCTGTTCATGGCCTACCCCAACGTGCTGATGGTGGACGACGGCACGATTTTCAAAGCGCTTTCGCAGACCGCCAAGAACGGTGCGCTGATCTGCATGCACGCCGAAAACGGCAGCGTGATTGACGTGATTGTGGCGCGCGCGCTGGCCGAGGGGAAGACTGCGCCCATCTACCACGCGCTGACGCGGCCACCGAAGGCGGAGGCCGAAGCGGTGCACCGCTCCATTGCCTTAGCGGAAATCGCCGGCGTGCCGGTTTACATCGTCCACCTTACTTCCGAAGACGCCCTGCACGAAGTCCGCGAGGCGCGCGACCGCGGCCTGCCGGCGTTTGCGGAGACCTGCCCGCAGTACCTGCTGCTTTCCATCGACGAGCTGGCGCGCCCGGGCTTCGAAGGCGCAAAGTACGTCTTCACTCCGCCCCTGCGCCCCAAGGAGCATCAACCCAAACTCTGGGATGGGCTCAAGCACGATCACTTGCAAGTCGTCTCCACCGACCATTGCCCGTTCTGCTTCGCCGACCAGAAGATACTGGGCAAGGATGATTTCACCAAGATTCCCAACGGCGGCCCGGGCATCGAGAATCGCCTGCAACTGATTTATCACCACGGCGTGAATGCGGGAAAAATCACGCTCAATCGCTTTGTGGAGATCACTTCCACCACGTCGGCGCGCATTTTTGGCATGTACCCGCGCAAGGGAGAAATCGCCCCGGGCAGCGACGCCGACGTGGTGATTTGGGATCCCGAGGCGGTGCACACCATCAGCGCCAAGACTCATCACATGCGGGTGGACTACTCGATGTATGAGGGCTTCGAGATTCGCGGCAATGCGCGGACGGTGATTTCGCGCGGGGAAGTGATTGTGGACAACGGCCAGTTCCTAGGCAAGCCTGGCCGCGGCCAATATCTGAAGCGCACGGCGCGCGCAGGGGCGTGGAAGTGACCGATTTTGGATTTTAGATTTTCGATTTTGGATTGGAGCGGGCGCCCAACGCAGTTCTGCTAATCAGCGGCACTCGATCCTTCGAATCCTTAGACCTCGGCTCTGCGTCAGGCAGAGACAAAGGCAATGGCGGGGCACATCCATAATGGATTGTAGGAACGGTGGCAGGAATCCAAAATCCAAAATCTAAAATCCAAAATGAAGCAGAATGGGAGGGAGAAGGATGATGGAATCTGCCGTGGGTTTGGTCGGTTTTTATATCAACGGGGCGTGGGAGAAGCCGCAGGGCCACCTGACCCTGGCGGTCACCAATCCGGCCACAGGGGCGGTGCTGGCGGAGGTCCCTTACGCGAGCGAGGCTGACGTCGACCGCGCCGTCCGTTCCGCGCACGAGGCGTTTCTGAAGTGGCGCAACGTGCCCGTGGTGGACCGCGTGCAGGTGCTCTACCGCTTCAAAGCGCTGCTGGAGGAGCACGCCGTGGAAGTGGCGGCCGTCCTCACCCGCGAAAACGGTAAGACCGCCGAGGACTCCAAGATGGAAGTTCGGCGCGCCATCCAGATGGTGGAAGTGGCCTGCGGCATGCCCAGTCTGATGATGGGCGATTCGCTCAACGATGTGGCGCGTGAGATCGACTGCAAGACCATTCGGCAGCCCGTGGGCGTCTGCGTGGGCATTACGCCTTTCAATTTCCCCGCCATGGTTCCCCTGTGGATGTACCCGTTTGCGATCGCCTGCGGGAACACCTTCGTGTTGAAGCCCTCGGAAAAGGTTCCGCTCACGCCGACGCGCGCCATCGGGTTGCTGGCGCGGGCCGGTCTGCCGGCGGGCGTTCTGAACTTGGTACACGGCGCTAAGGAAACGGTGGACGCTCTGTTGCACCATCCCTTGGTGAGAGCGGTGTCGTTCGTGGGCTCGACGCCGGTGGCCAAATACATCTACTCCACCTCGGCGGCGGAAGGGAAACGCGTGCAGGCGCTGGCCGGGGCGAAGAATCACCTGGTGGTGATGCCCGACGCCGACATGCCCAAGACCGTCGAGGCCATCATCGGCTCGGCCTTTGGCGCTGCGGGTGAGCGATGTCTGGCGGGCAGCGTGCTGGTGCCCGTGGGCGAGGCCGCCGGTCCGCTGCTCGATTTGCTGGCCAAACGCACCGAGGCTCTGGCCGTAGGCGACGGCTCGCAGGCGGGAATCGAGATGGGGCCGCTGGTAACTTCCGATCACTTGAAGCGCGTGGCGGGCTATATCGAAAAGGGCGTCGCCGAAGGGGCCACGCCATTGTGCGATGGCCGCCGCTACCAGTCTGCCAGCGGCGGATTCTTCCTCGGGCCCACCATTTTCGACAACGTCACGCCCGACATGACCATCGCCAAAGAGGAGATTTTCGGACCCGTTCTCTCCGTGATTCGGGTCAAGACGCTGGATGAGGCCGTCCAATTGGTGAATCGCTCGACCTTCGGCAACGCCACGTCAATTTTCACCAGCAACGGCAAGTCCGCGCGCGAGTACTCGTCGCGGATTGAAGTGGGCATGGTGGGAATCAACGTCGGCGTCGCCGCCCCCATGGCCTTCTTCCCCTTCGCCGGATGGAAGAATTCCTTCTTCGGGGACCTGCACGCCCACGGCAAAGACGCCGTAGCGTTCTACACCGAGCAGAAAGTCATCATGAGCCGGTGGTTCTAGATATTTTGGGTTTTGGATTTGCGATTTTGGATTGGTGACACCGCACTAACTGCGGGTGGCGCGGACATGGCGTTTTATGGCGGCGACCGTTAAGAAGCCAGGACAGGCCACGGATAGGACGCGGTGACAGAGATGTTGCCCGTGTTCGTGGGGCGCATACATACAATCCAATTTATGCGCCACCCGCGAATGTGTTCGGGTAGCGCGGACCCCCGTCTTTGGGGTCCGCGGTTCTTCCGTACGAGAAACCACAGATCTCAAGAATAGGAGCCTGCCCTCGCGTTCGGGAGCGTGAATCTAAGGAAGAACCGCAGACCGCAAAGGCGGCGGTCTGCGCTACGTCGTCAACCCGCGCTCGCTCCAGGAATGGAAGCAAGGGCGCAGGCGTCCCGAAAGCGCGGTGCGCGCCTACTTGACGGTGATGGATAGAAACCCGGAAGCGGTGGAAAAAGCCTTCACGAACAAGCCGTGGGTGGCACAGGCACTCTTGCCTGTGCGCAAGGCTGATGCCTCCCGGTATTACGAGAATAAGAACCGCTCAGTCGTTTGGTTGCGGCTCCGCCGCGCTGCGCTGCCCATTCGCAGAGTGTGCAAATGAGAGAGCCACCCGCCAGGAGTGCTGGCGCAGCGCCTTTTAGGGCTGGTACTTCCACAGGTCATTAAACTTTCCGTCGGGGAGTTCGTTTAGCGCCGCCCCGCCCAAAAGCCAGAGGTTTCCGGAACCATCAATCCAGCCAACGGTGTCGGCACGCGCCCCGGGAGCATTCCCGGGAGCGGGCGTTCCCTGTGTGCCGTAAGTCCCCGTCTGGCCGGCAAGATTCGAGCCGCTCATCCACGTCCATTGGCCCCCGCTGTATTTCCAGAGGTCGTTGAGGTCTCCATAGACCTCGTATGCTCCGCTCCGCGAGTCAAAGCCAAACCCTCCGAAGAGCCAGAAGTTCCCGGCGGCGTCGGTCCAACTCACGGCGCACTCGCGCGCTCCCGGAATGTTTCCGGGAGCGGCCGTGCCCTGGGTTCCGTACACTCCCGGCTGCGAGTTCACATTCGATCCGCCCATCCACGTCCATTGGCCCCCGCTGTATTTCCACAGATCATTCAAGTCGTAGGGGCCTGCCCCATATGGTGTTCCGCTCGCGGGTTCGCCTTGTCCACCAAAGAGCCAGAGATTTCCGGACTTGTCAACCCAGGTTACTGGGTTGTTGCGCGCTCCAGGAACGTTGCCGGGCGCCGGGGTCCCCAGCGTCCCATACGTCCCCATCTGGTTATGCGTGTTCGACCCACTCATCCACGTCCATTGGCCCCCACTGTACTTCCACAAGTCGTTAAGGATCCCGATTGCTCCGGTCGAGTCATAGCCGCCCCCACCGAAGAGCCAGAGATTTCCAGATAAGTCAGTCCAGGTAGCAGCATCGTCCCGTGCCCCCGGAACATTGTCGGGAGCCGGGACACCCTGGGTCCCATACACGCCGGGCCGGTACTCGCCCGCGGCGACATTTACCTCGGCTACAGTGTTTGACCCGCTCGTCCATGTCCATTGTCCTCCGCTGTACTTCCAGAGGTCGTTGAGGCTCCCACGCGTTCCCGCTGAATCCAGACCCACTCCACCGAAGAGCCAGAAGTTGCCGGACACGTCTGTCCAACAAGCGGCCATGAATCGCGCTCCGGGAACGTTGCTGGCGTTAGGCCCGCCCAGGGTTCCATACGTTCCCGCTTGCTCGATATGGTTCGAGCCGCTCACCCACGTCCACATGCCCCCACTATATTTCCATAGGTCGTTGAGATCGCCGTATTCTGCGGGCGAGCCAGTGCCGTACCCACCGAACAGCCAGAAATTTCCAGACAAGTCGGTGAACGCGCAGGGGTTGACTCGCGCCCCGGGAGTGTTGCCGGCGGCCGCCACACCTTGGGTCCCGTAAATGCCCGCCTGGTTAACGCTGGCCGAGCCACTCACCCAGGTCCATTCATTGGGCGTCGGGCCGGGAGTCGGTGTCGGGGCCGGCGAGTTTACACCCCCACAGCCCGTAAGAAGGAACAACGTCATTCCTGCCAATATGAAAACACATGAATTCACCCGGTTTTCCATACACAAACCCCCTTCCCGCGTTTCCTACGCAATCGGCATAGTCCACGTTGGAAGGCGGTAGCTGCTGCTACCGCACTCAAAGGCGCTTCGGCCAGGCTCACACGATGATGTTTCCCAGGTGAACAGCATTGCCGCTACGCAACCTTTCGCAAAACCCGCGAGCCGACACGTCGCCGCCTAGGTGCACGTTGATCCGTCTTTGCCGCGTTCTCCGGCCCCGCCAGACCAGCCGTCCGCGCCCATTCGATCACGCTATACCGGTCGTGGACTCCAAGTTTGTTGAAGATGTTTTGAAGGTGAAACCTGACCGTATGTTCGCTGACACCCAGGACGGAGCTAATCTCCTTGTCGCAAAGCCTTCGCTGAAGTAAACCGATGATCTCACTCTCACGGGGCGAAAGGGCGCCCTGCCCGTACCGCTCGTGGCTGGGCAGACCGGACGACAATATCAGATAGCGATCGAGCACCTGCGGTGAGACCCATGTGTGCCCTCTGAATAGCGCGTCGACCGCTGAGCAAATCTGTTCATCTACTTGGTCGTACGTGACGAAGCCCCTGACGCCATGGAAAAGGATGCGGCACAGCTCGTCCTCGGAAACACGCTTCCCAATGACCAGAATCTGTGCGTCTGTAAATAGCCCCCTCACGGTGCGGAGGTACGGGACCAAGGGGAAAGGAAGCGCGTCCGCATCAACGATCAAAACAGAAGACTTGTTGGACAAAGCGGCGTCGCTGGGAAGATTGACGCCGGATAAGATTACCCCGAGGGCCGGGTTTCGCTTTAAGGCCATCGCCAGGTAGCATGCAGCAACCGGGTGAGGCTCCACAACGTAGACGAGGCGTTTCTGACATAGTTCCGATGCGCTATTCATGGCGTGCCCCCATCCCCCGGGGGACCGCGCACGGGACCGCTTCCGGCCCGCGCCCGCCTTCCGCTTCGTTACTCTAGCGTAACTTCAATATAAAGTCAACAAAAATATACTTTCAGGTTACCTCTCAGCAATGGCAGGGGTGCTCCTGGCGAGCGGGACAGGTACGCCCCTGTGCATCAAGACGGGCGTAGCCCCGGTCATCAAGCCAGTACAAACCCAATGGGGCAAGGACCACAATGGGTGCGCTCAGCAGAGGCCAACGCACCGCTGGGACCAGTTCCGCTGACGTTTCACCCCAGCGGAATTGAACTTGAGACCTCATACTGAAAGGAGAAAATTATGTCAGGAAAAAGCTGGAAATTGGCAGTTTCGCGGGGAGTGTGTGCGCTGTTGTGTTCCGCCATGCTCCTGTTCGCTATGGCAGCCCCGGCGCAGGCACGGTCCCTGCCGACGCATCATGTGCGTCAGGCAGTAGCAACTGGTCAGGCGAAGTTCTTGAACCCGCTCCCCGCCGCTCAAACCTTGCGTATTAACATTCTCCTGCCGGTGCGTGATCAGCTCGGGCTGTATCAATTCTTGCAGAAGCTCTATGATCCTTCCAGCCCCTCCTACCGGCACTTTCTTACCGCGCCGGAGTTTACCGCCAGGTTTGGGCCCACCCAGGAGGATTACGATGCCGTTGCCCGTTTCGCAAAGGCGAATGGCATGACTGTGACAGACCTCTCCCCCAATCGTCTGGTCCTCGGCGTAAAGGCATCGGTCGCAAGCGTCCAGGGAGCGTTTCATCTGCGTATGGGGGTTTATCAGCATCCTACCGAGAAGCGCACGTTTTTTGCGCCGGATCGGGAGCCGACGGTGGACCTTGACGTGCGGCTCTGGCACATCGGGGGACTGGACAACTTCTCCTTGCCTCACCCGCTGTATGAGACAGGTCCGATGAGCGGCTACGCCACTGGATCGGGGCCAGGGTCCAGCTTACTTGGGAGCGACAGGAGGGCTGCCTACTATGGCGGCACCACGCTCACCGGTGCCGGCCAGTCGGTCGGGCTCTTCCAGTTCGATGGGTACAACATGAGCGATGTCCAAGCCTACTTCAGCAACGTGGGGCAGTCGCTCAATGTGGCCATCAACAATGTGCTTATAGACGGAGCGAGTGGCGGTTCGGATGGCAATGATCTGGAGCAGGTCGCTGACATTGTCGAGGCCGTTTCCATGGCCCCCGGCTTGGACCAAGTCCGCGTATATATTGGCCCGTACAGTACGTTCACCGTCGGCGTGACTGATACTCACATATTCAACCGGATGGCATACGACAATATCGCCAAGCAGCTCAGTTGCTCCTGGACTTGGCAAGTCACCGATCCGACATATAATGATTGGATTTTCTCTCAAATGCAGGCGCAAGGGCAGAGTCTGTTCGTTGCTTCCGGCGACTGGGGCTCGTTCCCCAACGGGGCGGATCCGTACTACTATCCGGCGGAAGATGCGCACGTCACGGCTGTGGGTGGGACGAGTTTGGAGACAAACGGCGCGGGCGGCGCCTGGGTTTCGGAGTCTGCCTGGTGGGCCAGCGGCGGTGGCCCTTCCCAGCACGGAGTTCCCATCCCCGATTATCAGACACTCTCAGGCGTCATCAACACTTCGAATAACGGCTCAACGACCCTGCGGAATGTCCCGGATGTAGCAGCGGAGGCGGACTACGACAACTATTACTGCGCCAATGGCTCTTGCCATGGCGGGCTCCTGGATTACAACCTCGCGGGGACGAGCCTTGCCGCGCCCACTTGGGCCGGCTACATGGCTCTGGCCAATCAACAGGAGGAGACCAACTATAACACGTCCGTGGGCTTCATCAACCCACTCATATACCCGATGGGTCTGGGCTCCGGCTATTCCACCGACTTCCACGACATCAACGACAGCAGCTCAAATGGCACATATTTCGCCGTGACGGGCTACGATCTGGTGACCGGATGGGGTAGTCCGAATGGGGCTGGGCTGATCAGCGCACTTACCGCAACGGCTCCGCCGCCGCCGCCCGATTTCTCATTATCGGCGGACCCCACCTCCTACACAGGTCACTCGAACGACAGCGTGCAATTCACGATAACCGTCACGCCCCAAAACGGGTTCAACGGTACGGTCTATTTTTCCACTTCCCTCATCGGCGACGCCAATGGGATATCCTACTACATATGGCCTACTCAAGTGACGGGCTCCGGCTCCACAACTCTATACGCCACCGTGACGGGGTGGGGACCGTACATAATTGTGGTGACGGGACAGGACGGAAATCAGGTCCACCAGATATGTGTAGAGGACGATGTGTGGGATCAGTAGTAAAATGGGAGGGCTTGGGTGCTCGGACGCCCGCCCCGCCGCGTGAGGGCCTGGCGGAGAGATTCCCCTTCCAGAAATTCCATGGCAATGTAGGGTGTGCCGTCATCGGCCTGGCCGGATTCGTAAATGGTGACGACGTTCGGGTGATGAATGCGCCCCGTGGAAGCCGCTTCATTCTGAAAACGCAGCAGGAAGTCGGGGTCATCCAGCAGCTTGCGGCTCAGGACTTTGAGCGCCACCGGACGGTTGCCCACCGCGACCTGCTCGGCGAGGAAGACTGCACCCATGCCGCCCGCTCCCAATTGGCGGACAAGCCGGAATCGGCGCGCAAGGCTCGCAGCGAGATGGGTGTCAATCTCAGTCACAGCGGCAAATCCCACGGTTGTAGCGGCGATCTCCGATCGCCGAACGGCGGTCGGAGACCGCCGCTACAGGGGGCGGCCCTTGTGGCCGTCCTAGGGCAACCACGAGGGTTGCCCTTACGAAGCGGAGCCCCGTCGCGCGGACAGAAATCCGTGTCGTCGGGATAGGTTCTCTGGCATTGGGGGCAGGCGCGCATCGGGCTCCTTGGCAAGTCTAAGTAGCTGCCCGGCGCCGTGGATAATACTATAGCCAACGAGAGGCATACAACCTCCCCGCGTTACGCAGCGCTGACCTTTAGTGTCAGCATGAGAAGCCACGACACAAATGCCGACCCATTCGCGGTGCTCAGGGCAAGCTCTGAAGGTCGGCGCTACACCTACGCGCCGGAGCCGCAGAAGCTGGGAGCGCAGAGTTGGTTTGTAACTCTGCGGCTGTTCTTCGGTTGCCAAGCACACAAGCCGGGGAGTTCCAGAACAACTCCGCGCTACCAAAGCAAAAAGGCCCGGCCGCGATTGCGACCGGGCCTGTTCGTACTGCCTTCTGCCTACCGCCTACCCCGGCGCGCCGGGACTCGCAAAGGGCGCTCGCTGCCTATCCCGACCTGTCGGGACTCGCAAAAAAAACGCTCGCTGCCCTACTCTCCCGCGCTTCGAGTGGGTAGAGTTGGTTTGTAGCTCTGTGGTTCTTCTTAGGATTTCAGGCCAATGCGAAGATCCTTGAGCAAGCGGAACAAGTGGTAGGGGTCACTGGGTGAAGGGACAAAGTCGAAGTGCTCATAGAAAGCCTTGGCCGCGTCGTCCTTCGCGTGAACCGCAAACGCCCGAATGCCGGCGATTTCCGCAGCCTGAAGCGTGCGGAGCATCGCGTCTTTGAGAAGACCGGCGCCGACCCCCTTGCCTTGCCAG
>JBEKAD010000137.1:0-10242 GCA_050018435.1 Terriglobia bacterium | reverse complement strand
CGGCACCCACACCCTCTGGCTGGGCTTGCAGCGCCTCGACGACCTCACCGCCATGTGGAAAATCCTCGCTCATCCCGCTCACGCGCCCCCTGTGTCCAGCCGAAGATATGGGTAAAGACCAGCTCCCCCAAGGGGGAGAGGGAAGAAGAATTCTCAGTTTTGGTGCCGCATTCATGAGTCTCTCTGCCCCAACAAGGAGACGGTGCTGACCACTGAGAGCTGATCCCTGAACATTACTGCCCTCTCCCCCTTGGGGGTCAAAGGGAGGTGTTGTTTTGAATTCACTCCCCTCTCCCCCTGGGACCGCAAGGCGGTGGGTGAGGGGGTCGAATATTGGGAACGGTCAGCTTACGTGAACAGTATTGGGGTTAGAATGGTCAGCGCACGGACGTGGCTTTGCTCGTCAACGCTTGCGAGTCTTCATCCAAGGAGAGCTACCTTGAAACGCGCCGCCAGCTTCCTACTCGGATTCATCATTTTCTCCCTACTTTCGCTGTGTGTAGGGCCGAGCGGCCCCTCTCTGAACGGGAGCCCGCAAGGGGCGAGCGCCGCTCGCCCCGGCGATGCCCAATCCGGCAAGAAGCCCTTGACGCTCCAGGAAGTCATTCATCCTGCCAGCGTCGTAGCGCCGGGAATCACCGCGCTCAGTTGGCGCCCCGGCGGAAAGCAGTTGACCTTCAGCCGCCCGTCGTTGCGGGGAAGGGAAGGCGTTTCCACGCTTTGCGCCTACGATTTGGAGAGCCACACCGAGACCGTCCTCTTCCGTCCCGCGGACGATCAGAAAAAGCTCAATCTCAGTTCCTACGAGTGGTCGCCCCGCGGTGAGGCGATCCTGCTTGAGGGGAAAAACGATTTGTGGTTGCTCGATCCCCCAACCGGCGGACTGCGGCGGCTGACCCAGGATGCCGAGGCGAAAGAGGTCCCGGCGTTCTCTCCGGCGGGTGACCGGATTGCCTTCGTGAAAAAGCACGACCTCTACGTCGTGGACGTGAAGAGCGGAGCCATCCGGCAGCTCACTCACGACGGGAGCGACACGATCTACAATGGACGTCTCGATTGGGTTTATGAGGAGGAGCTGGCCAACCGCTCGACCGCGCGCGCCTACGAGTGGTCGCCCGACGGCAAGCGCGTCGCCTACTTGCGGCTCGACGATGGCCCCGTCCCCGAATACCCCATCACCAATTACCTCGCCACACATGTGAGCCTAGTACCCGAGCGCTTTCCTCAGTCCGGCGATCCCAACCCTCGCGCCTCACTGCACGTGGTGGCGGTGGATGATCCCTCCGCGCAACCCGCCGCGATAACTCTCGACCCCAGGCAGGTGGAATACTTCGGCCCCACCTTCACCTGGACGCCGGATGGCGCGGCCCTCTGCTTCCTGGCGCTCAATCGTGCGCAAACCGAGGTCGCCGTGCATCGCTGGGAGCCGCGGACGGGGAACGACCGCGTGCTGTTCGTGGAACACGATCCTTCCTGGGTGAACTCCCTCGAGCCTCCTCACTTTTTGAAAGCTGGCCGCGAGTTCCTGTGGGTCTCCGAGCGCGACGGCTGGCAGCACGTCTATCTCTACACGGCAGAGGGAAAGCTCGTGCGGCAGATTACCCGCGGCGCGTGGATGCTGGACCGGCCGGTCTTTCAGGACGCGCCCCTTTTCCAATTGGACTCGCAGGAAAATTGGCTCTATTTTGCCGCCACCAACCCCGACCCTCGCGAACGGCAACTTTATCGCATTCACTTGGATGGCAGCGGCTTGGAGCGAATCACGCCGGAGCCGGGCTCGCACACTCTCGACCTCTCACCGGACGGCCGCTTCCTCGTCGATCGCTTCTCGACGCCCGATACACCGCCGGCGGCCCGCCTCCTGAATTCCAACGGGACGCTGGCGGCCACGATCGATGCCCCCGCCAACCACCTGGCGGATTATGCTTTGGGCAAGCGGGAGTTTCTGGAACTGAAAGCCCCGGACGGAGCCACGTTGTATGCCCAAATGCTGAAGCCCGCGGGCTTTGACCCCCAGCGGAAGTATCCGGTGATCGTCGATGTCTACGGTGGGCCGCACATCCAGCTTGTTCAGAAGCGCTGGGACGCGAGTAGCCTCTACGAACAGCTTCTGGCACAAAACGGCTTTCTGGTGTGGTCGCTCGACAATCGCGGCTCCGGGGGACGCGGCCACGCATGGGAATCCGCCATCTTTGAAAACCTGGGGAAGCACGAACTGGAAGATCAACTGACGGGCGTCGAATACCTGAAGTCGCTGCCTTACGTGGATGGGGCGCGCATCGGCATTCGCGGATGGTCTTACGGCGGGTACATGACGCTCTACGCGCTCACGCACGCGCCGGATGCGTTCAAGTGCGGCTCGGCAGGAGCGCCGGTGACCGATTGGAAGTTCTACGACAGCATCTACACCGAGCGTTACATGCGCACGCCCAGCGAGAATCCGGCAGGCTATAAGAGCGCCTCGCCACTGGAGGCCGCTGCGAACCTGAAGGCCCAACTGTTGATCATCCATGGGACGTCGGACGACAACGTGCATCTGCAAAACACCATCAACTTTCTGGACGCGCTCATTCGCGCCGGCAAGCCCTACGAATTCCACCTGCAACCCGGGCAGAAACATGGCTTCCAGGGAGATGTTCCCCGAACTTACGTCGACCAGCGCATTTTGGATTTCTTCAAGCAATGCCTGTGAGGAGTGAGTTCAAAATAAGGCTGCACTACCCTTTGGCGGGAAAAGGTATAATTAAAGTGAAAGGCGGAGGTGTCGCGTGGCTCCACGTTTTGTGCTGAGTGATTACGTCGGAGAAGCTCTGGCGCAAGCTACTTACGAGAAGCTGGAAGATGGCAGCTACGCCGGTCGCATCCCTCCCTGCCCGGGAGTCGTCGTTTTCGGAACCTCCCTACGCGAATGTGAGAATGAGCTGCGCTCCACGCTGGAGGACTGGATTTTGGTGGGGCTCCAATTGAAACATCCCTTGCCGGTACTCCAGGGAATCGATCTGAACAAGGAGCCCTCCCGTGAGCCGGTGGACGCCCTGTAAGCGCGGCGACTCCATCCGCAAACTCCGCGGGCTGGGTTTTGACGGCCCCTTCTCAGGAACCCGTCACCAGTTCATGGTTTTCTCCCGGAAGCGCCTGGCAATTCCTTCCAATTCCGAATACTCCGTTCCGCAACTGCGCGTGCTGGTTCGGGAAGTCGAGAACCTTTTGGGGCGAGAGGTTTCGGTGGAAGAATGGACGAATTGGTAGGCGATGGCCATTTGGCCTGCCTTTTGGGTTCGATGTCGCGGATAGGGTCAAAGGGAAATGACTTTGTCGGCCAACCACTGCGCCGCGATGATGTCTCCCATGCCGCCGACGATTCCCACGCGAAGCTTTTCGAGTAATTGGAAGTGGTCGAGGCACGTCTTGCAGACAATCAGGCGAACCCCTCGGGCCTCCAAGGACTGCAAAACGTCGAGCACCGGCGAGCCCTCCACGACCATCTTGACGCCGGAAGTGTAAAAGCAGATCGCACCCGGCAAGGTGTTGTTCTCCTGAAGCAGAAGCAAGTACTTCCGCAGCAAGGTGTGTTGCAACGCAGGGTCGGCGGCACCCATGCCGTCGTGGATGACCTGAATGAGCACCGATTTGCTGGCTTCAGCCTTGGTCACCATCTCACCTTCAAAGGCGAGGTTAAGAAGTTGAAGAGTTGAAAGTTCAAAGTCAAAAGTCGAAAGTTAAAAGAGGCTAAGTACAGTTGAAAGTCAAAAGTATAAAGTCGAAAAGTTGCAAGGCCTGAAGGCTTGGATCTTTCAACTTGTTGGACTTCTTCGACTCTTCGACTTATTTGACGGCACTAATGGTAACGGAGCGAGATTTTGGCGTGGAGGGGAATCAGGGTGAAGTCAAATTCTTCCAGCGCCTCATCCTTTTCGGTGATGACCAGGAGGTATTTTCCGATTTTGGCGACGAGGCCGGCGGAAGTGATCTTGGAGCCCACGAACGTGTTGGCTTGCCGCATGGCGTCAAAGTCGGGGAGCTTCCCGCGCGTCGTGCTATGTGCATCTTCCCAATCTACTTCTCCGGGACGGAATCGAACACCGTGAATCAAGACACCCTTTGCCCTACCCATGACCGCTCCATAATATTTGATGCTGGAAAAACCAGCGGGGCACGCCAGCCCAATCGTACAAGGCTACCGGCCATTTCGGCCGGTTGCAAGGCTTATCTTTATTAAATATAGGCCAATGCCACGACGCACGGACTAAAAGCTCATAATCCCTTGACAACAAGTCGCTTGGACGGGCGGCTCCAGTCCGAGGGGTAATCAAGAACCGGGAGTTAAGACCATGAGGGGATGGAGCTCGAATCTCACGACCTGCCCCCCGCCCGCGGGAACCAGAATCTGCGACAACTTGTTGAAATGGCATGGGTTGCCAGAGGGCAGTCGGCAGAAAGCAGTAGGCAGGAAGCGGGAGGCGGGCAGTTTTTCGTAGCTAGGAGCCTGTCGGAGATAAGGCTTCTAAATCTTACCTTTTGCCGACTCTCGGTTTGCCAGAGTCGGATGTTGGGCCTTTGACACTGGCAAGCTGCCCGGAAGAGGGGCTTTGGAGGTTGGGTCGGCGCTTTCAGGCGCTCTGGGGAGTCCACCCGGAGCGGAAGAGTTTCAGCAGATTGTGCGTGGCGCAGATCATCTGCCATTCCGCCTGGACTTTCCCCAGCCCGCGCAGCAGGAATCGGCGAAACCCGCGCGTCTCTTTGATCTGTCCAAAGACCGGTTCCCCCACCGCCTTGCGCAGCTTATAAACCGCCTGTCCTTCCGCCGTCCGCAGCTTGTGCCGCATCTGCTCCGTCACGGTAGCCTCGGGGGACGGAGGGCCGGTCGTGGCGGGCCGTTTCTCTCCGTGCTTCTGTCGGTCCGGCGGCACGAACAGGTCGATCCCCCGCAACTGCGCGTCCGTTACGTTGGGCTCACTGAAATATCCGGTGTCCGCCGTCGCTTGTTGCGGCGGGCGCCCCATCCGCACTTTCACTTCCTTCAGCCTCGGTACTAATTGTTTCTTGTCGTTGGCTTCCTGCGTCACCGCCGCCCCCACGATGACTTGCGCGTGACTGTCCACCGCCGCCTGCGCGTTATAAGCCTGCACAAACTCTTTCGTCGCTCCGTCCTTCATGATTCGCGAATCCGGGTCGGTAAAGTTGCGTTGCGCTTTCGCTTCCGGCTTCGCTTGCTCCGGGTCCGGCGCCTGCGGCGGTCGTCCCCCGAACTTCCGCCCCCGCTCGCGCTCCTGCTTCTCGCGCTCCTTTAATTGCGCCTCGACCTCCGCCTGCTTCTTTTCCGCTGCTTCTCTCGCCTCTTGCTCCAGGGCCGCCTTCGCCTCTCGAATCTTTTCTAACCGGCTCTCCCGCCGCGCCAGTTCCTTCGGCAGTTCGTCCCCGCGCTTACCCTTCCCGTATTTCCCATCTTCCTCCGCGTCCACCCGCGCCGCCTCTGCCAGCAGCGCCTGCACTTCCGCTTCTAACTTCTTCTCCGCCTCCCCCATCCGCTCGTAGCTCATCGCCTTGTGCTTCGAGGCGTTGGCCTGGATCTTCGTCCCGTCCAGCGCCACGTGTCCCAGCTTCACCAGCCCCGCGCGCTGGCACAACTGTAATACCTGCACGAAGAGCTGCGACAGATTCCCCAGGTGCTCCTGCCGAAACGCCGCGATCGTGTCGTGATCCGGATGCTGGTCGGTCGCCAAGTAGCGGAACGCCACGTCCTCGTAGGTCGCCCGCTCGATCCGCCGCGAACTCGCTACCCCTCGGCAGTAACCGTAAATCAGTCCGTCGGCCGACGGACACCATCATCCGCGGATCGTACGCCGCCAACCCCCGGCCATCCCCCTCTTCGTACTTCGCGTAAATCGCCGACAGGTCTAATGCCTCCACCCCCTCCGCCACAAACCGCGCCAAGTGGCCCTCCGGCAGCCCATCCTGCAGCGAGGGAGGTAGTAAGTAGGCCTGATTCAAATCGCAACTCCGAAACTGTTTGCCCATAACCGCATCTTACAACCCTTCCCTCCATTGTCAATAACAAATCCAACCCCCTTCCCCAAAAAACTTGAGACTTGATCTGCCCGGAGTCAAAATCTATCTCCGACAGGCTCCTAAGTACTACTGTGTTATAAACAAGGCGTCCCGCAGCAGGGACAACCCTTAAGCCGTCGCGGCAGAATTTGCGCGATCATCATGCGCAACGTCGCGATCGACCAGGGATTGTGCCGCGCGCTGCGGACGGGCAGCACCCCGCGGCCGGAAATGCGGCGGGATGGGGGGCAAGGATAATCCCAGTTGACCGGCTCGGGCGGAGGGGGAAAAACGGCTCCGCTCGGCCACCAGGAACCCATACGCCGCGATACATAAGGTCGCATGATGATGAAACCCGCGCCAGCCTCGTCCCTCGAAATGCCCCAACCCCAATTCCTGCTTCAATTCTTCGTCGTCGCGGTCGATGATCCAATGAAGCTTGGCCAAGCGGACCAGGTCCCGGAGTTTGGTTTCCGCGGGCAAGGTAGACAGCCCATACTTCGTGGGTTCGGCTTCTCCCTTCGGCCACTCGATGAGCAGCCACTCTTCCGGACGAGGTTCGGTACGCTGCTCATCCCGATGCGCCGGACGAACCCGGAGCGCGGCGAACCGCGAACGGAGCCGACCCTTCGTGCCGGATCGCCAAGTGATGTTCTTCCACGCCCTCTCCGGCAACCCCTGAGCCAGCGCCAGGACCGAGACCGGCCGATGGTCCTTATCCCGTTGCCGCCGTTGCGGTGGCCGCCCCCTTCCGCTCCAGGACTTTTTCGGCAGCGGTCCTTCACCCGGCTTCCAGACCGTGGTCGAGGAGCCAACGCCGAGAACGTAGAGCAAGCCCCGTTCGGTGACGCCGTCGCGAAACGGGGTGTCGTTTCCATATGCCGCATCGCCCAGCACCGGCGCCGTCGGGACTCCCTCTTCCACCGCCCCGCGAATCTGTTTCAAAGCGATGGCCGGTTTGGTCTCGAAATCAATCTGCTCCGGCACCCCCGCCTTTTCACGCCGCTTCTGGTCCTGCGCCCAGCTTTCCGGCAAATACAGCCGCCAAGCCACCGGCAGACTGGCCGTCTTCGTCGTCACCGACAAGCTCACCGCCACCCGGCAGTTCTCCTGTTTACCCACTTGCCCGCCGTACTGCCGCGCCACGCCCACCGAGTGCGTGCCTTTCTTCACCAACCCGGTATCGTCCACCACCCAAGCCGCTACCGGCTCCTTCTCCATCATCGCGGCCAGGGCGTATTTCCGAACCCGCGCAGCACCGCCTCGTCGCTCCAAGGCGCCTCCGCCACCAGGTGGTGCAGCGATTGGTGGGTCCGCCGCACGTTGTCGGGAGCCAGACGAGCCGCCATCGGTTCCACACTCTTGCGCTCCCCGGGAAGCAGCAAGCCCGTGCCATAAGCCTTGAACGGCTCCTCCCGGTCAGCATGCCCTGCGACTTGCGCCAGGCCGTCGAGATAGGCCGCAAGGCGTTTCTGTTGTGCGCCTGGCGCCATAAAATTGGCGCTCATGAAATCGGTATATCACTTTTTCTAACACAGTAGTATTAGTTTTTTGTTTTCCAGTTCTCTGGGCGGCTCCGGGATGGCCGTTTTAGGGTGCCCGGCCAGGCTTTTCCTGCTCAGTTTGATCTCGGGAGGCCGTTTTCACGGCCTCCCGAGACACCTCGGCCTTAGCCGACCTGCGCCGGAATCGGAATCAGCTTCCCCAGCCGCGTCAGGTTGCACGCCGTCACCACCAGCCGATAGAACCAGTCTACCCGTTTCAATCCCCGCACCTTGACCTGTTGGAGCGGACGATCCAGTTTGCTCCACCCGAACACCCACTCGATCAGCTTGCGCTTCTGCTGACCGATCGGCCGGCGCGGGTCGGTGCGTTCCGGCTCGTTCAGCCCGGTCTTGCCCAAACTCGCTTTACCCTTCGTATACTCACTGACGTGCGGGGCCACAGCGCGCTCCCGCCGCGCGGCGATAAACTTCTCGTCTTGATACTGCGTGTCGGCCCCCAGCGTGATCTCCGCCTCGGGCGCACGCTGCGCCGCCGGTTTCACCACTTGGTCTAGCCTCTTCAGCGCCGCCCCGCATTCCGCCGCCGTGGCCGACCGACTCGCTTGCGTGGCCACCACCAGACCGTGGCGGTTCTCCCTCCGCGCGTGACCCTGGTAGCTTGGCACGCTCTTGTCCGCTGTCGCCTTCTTGTAGAGCCGTGCGTCGGGGTCGGTCTTCGATTCCCCCTGGTCGCGCAGCAGCACTTCGCCTCCCTGTCCCCATCCCTGGCCGGGGGGCCGGCGGGTCGCTCTTCTCCTGAAGGCTCCGGCGCGCCGCCCACGCTTGAATCAGCGTCCCCTCCACGCTGAAAGGCTCGGCGCTCAACAACGGCTTCTCCCGCGCCTCGGCCAGTACCGCCCCCAGCAACCGCTGACTCACCTCCCCTTCGATCAGCCGCTCGCGGTTCTGGGTGAACACCGTCACGTCCCACACCTCGTCGTCCATCTCCAGGTCCGCCAACCACCGGAACAGCCGGTTGTAGTTCAACTGCTCCATCAGTTGCCGCTCCGAGCGCACCGAGTACAGCACCATCAGCAGCAGCGCCCGCAGCAGCCGCTCCGGCGGAATGGACTCCCGCCCCGTCGGGGCGTACAGCTTGTCCAGCTCCCCACCGATCCGCTCCAAGGGGCGGTCGGTTAACCGCCGGATCGCCCGTAAGGGGTGGCCGGCCGGAATCCGCCGCTCCAAGGTGAGATAACTGAACATCGCCGCTTGCCGAATGTCGGGTCCGCGCATGAGGTATCCTCCTGTGTAATTCGTAAAACGGATCATACCTCATCGCGTCATACCTATACAAGCGATAAATGCAATTTCTTCGTCCCCCGTCCAGACACCCGCCCTCAACCTGGTTCCCATGCGAGTTTTTCCGCAGCCTGTAAAGCCCCGCCGCAGAACTCGGGCGGGATTTAGGGGCTTTAGCCCCTGAAGCGACATGGCTTCAGGGCCTAAAGGCCCATTCCACGCTCCGCCCGGAGGCGGCGGGGCTAAAGCCCCGCCCTTCCGAGGGCCATAAATAATATCGCCTATTAATGCAACTAACCACTGGCGGGTGATCTTTTGCTTTGCCGACCGCGACGTGCTGGACGTTGATGATGTCGATTATCACTGAAAGGAGACTGAACCATGCCGATGAAGAATCCACCCCACCCCGGCGGCTTGGTGCGGCGCCAATGTATTGAGCCAATGGGCTTGACGATCACGGCCGCCGCCGCGCTGGGAGTCACGCGCACGACCCTGTCGGAACTCGTGAACGAGAAGCGCGGGATTTCTCCCGAAATGGCCGTGCGGCTGTCTAAGGTTTTCGGAGGCAGTGCCGAAAGCTGGCTGACGCAGCAGGCGCACTACGATCTTGCACAGGTTCACGCCGACCGCCTCAAGCTCAAGCGGCTGCAATTGACCGTGGGTTTGTCATCATAGGAAAAGCCCACGGTCACAAAAGCAGTGAGCGTGGCTACCCGTTCGTTCGCGGTTTCGGCGGGAGCGGCATTTCGATGAAGTCATACCCTCCCGGTGTTGCTCTATCGACTCTGGCCATTATCGCCGCGCTGTACTGCCGTACTACCGGCCAGATATTGGAGCCGAGGACGACCAAGGCGAGTTTCTGACCCCGCAGGTTTTGCTGATACCGGATGTTCTGATCGGACGTAACCAGCACTTCGAACGTGGCTTGATCCGCCATTTACAAAAGCTCGCCGTTTTCCAGTTCATCGGGCCACTGCAGTTCGACGGATGTTTGAACCTCATGCTTGAGCAGGAAGCGGCGCACACCGACCGGGACATTTTTATCAAACGGGATGCGCAACCCGGTGACTCCTGGCGCAAGTCAAAATCGCCTCGACCGGTTCTGGCGGGATTTCAAACTGTTCTGCGATTTCACCGGCGCTCACGCCATGGTCGAAGTTATCGACAATGGCGCTCGCCGGCATCCGTGTGCCGCGCAGCAGAGGAGCGCCGCTTTGCACTCCCGGCTTGACTTCGACGAGGGAACATTCCGACCAGTCGATGGTTTCCATGCTCACCCTAGCTCTTTGACCGTCTAAAGAGATTCCTTTTATAGCCGAATTTTGCGCGTGCCCTCTTGCGGGTGAACTGCCAGTTGATCTTGACCCGATGCCGATTGACTTGGCGGTTCCAGGCGCGGGACTCCCGT
>JBEKAD010000136.1:0-10249 GCA_050018435.1 Terriglobia bacterium | reverse complement strand
ATTCTCTACTAGCCAAGAAAAGGAAGGCATAACGAAACACTTCCAGTACGAACATCTTGCCGACCTGCAGGCTGTCATCGAGAAACACCCTGAAATTCGCGCCACGCTGGGTGGTGATTATCTGGTCGTGCCCGACATAACGATATCACGCCAACCTGTGGATGACGCCGAGATAAACACGGTGGAAAAGTTCGTGTCCGAAGCGGAGCAGTTCGGGAAATATACGCCGTTACGCGCCAGCGTAAATCCGAAAAGCATCTTGCACGCTAGTGTTTCGTGCAAGTGGACAATTCGAAGCGACAGGTCACAGAACACTCGGACGGAGGCGCTGAACCTCATCAGAAACAGAAAGGGTAAGGTTCCTATTGTTGTAGCAGTTGTCTTTGAGCCCTTGCCAACCCGCATTGCATCGATTGCCTTAGGGACGGGCGATTTGGATTGCGTTTACCATGGCGCGCTGCACGAACTCCAGGAGGCCATTGAGGAGATAGGGAACGAGGATCAAAAGGAAATGCTCGACACCCTTGTCCAAGGCCGCAGACTTCGAGACATAAGCGATTTGCCTTTCGATTTGGCGACTTGACCCCGAGGTAGCACGTGTCCTCCGAATCCTCACGAAAACATCACCGCCTGGGCAATCGTAGCGCCCTCGAATGGGTGATTGACCAATATCAGGTGACGGAAGACAAGCACAGCGGCATCCGCTCCGACCCCAACCGCCCCGACGACCCCGAATACATCGTGCGCCTCGTGGGCCAAGTCATTCGCGTGAGCCTTGAAACGGTTAAGCTCGTGAAATCTTTGCCCGCCCTCGCTGGTGGCCGGGTGACCTAACTTTCACGCGGGGTCAGTGGTAGGATATGAAGTGGGATTGGAGAGCAAGCGTAGTGAACCCGGAGAAAATGCCGACGGTCAGGAAACATCCGAATGTGGCTGCCCGCTTTTCTTAGGAGGTGCCCATGTCTATCTATGACAAGACAACCGACAAGATGTTAACAGCAGACTTGCAAGATCTCCTCGCAAAGTCCGCAGTTGAAAACCTTCGGCTCGAATTTAAATCCCAGGACGTAAAGAAGGACGAGGCGCTGAAGAAGATTACATCTTTCGCGAATACGTTCGGTGGGTACATGGTAATTGGCGCGGAAGCGGACAAAAATGGCCGACTCGTCGGCCTTCCTGGAGTTGACCGAATCAACGGTTTTAAACAGAGAATGATAGATTGGGCTTCCCGCGGAGCGTTCCCCCCTGTCCTTCTCTTTGTGTCGGACCCCATTCCCAGCCCACAAGATGCCACGAAGTTTTGTTATGTTGTTTTCGTCCCCGAGAGCGAAGAAGCTCCGCACTTCATCAACGGCCGAAAAGGTGCCTACGTGCGAACGGATGAGTTCAGCCAGCGCTTTGATTCCCAACTCGCCACGTACGAGGAGATCGAGCATCTTGCAAAGCGTCGAGCTCTTACCGTTGCTCACCGCGATTTGCTTATCGATCGTGCAAGGGCGCGACTCGCCACATTCCTTGAGAGCATGGCGAAGCCGCCCGCTCGAAGACCGCTCTTGACCCTTTCGGTATGCCCGCTCTTCCCCTCCAGACCTCTCACGTCGCACGCCAAACTTCTAGATAAGCTCAACCGGTGCAGAGTTCCCTGGTCTTCAACCCTCACACTCCCGGGCGGGCATCGGATTAGTCAGCACGAGAGCGCAATTTTCCTAGAAGCAAGCCAGGAAAAGCCATCGCTCGTGGAAGGGAACACATGGGGGCTATTGTTCTACGCCCATAGCGTGCATGGGGAGGATAGTGGAACTCAAGCGATACATCTCTGCAAGACCCTGGGGTGTATCTTAGCGACTTTAGAGCACGCGAAGAAAATGTATGAGCAACTCGGGTTCGAGGGAACGATCCTGGTTCGCACGAGGCTTGAGCCGGTTCGTGGATTACCGCTCATGCTCTCTAATGCCTATGCCTGGCCGAAATCACCGCTGGATGATAGCGTTGAATTCGATATCATCAGCCCGTCAGATCGCCTCAAGGCTGAGCGCGACACTCTCGCCATTGACATTATCCGACTCCTGATGTTTGCGCTGAATTGCGCGGAGATGGCTGTAAATGAAAAGACTCTCCAGACACTCCTGGCAGATGGTTACGAATACAACCACTGGCAGAGGCAGCAAACAACCTGATTTTTGCAAGCAATTGCGGACCTATGCGGTGTGAGGTCTGCGGCTATTCCTAAAGAAGAACCCACGACATGCAGTCCATGCTGTGGCTGCCCGGTTTGAGTTTATCGGAAGGGTGGGAAGAGCATGGAAGTTAGCCAATTCTTTGATAAGTACGGTGCGGCAATTATTGCAGTTTTTGGAACCATATCTGGTGTCTTGATAACAGCGTTTGCTAATCTCCTGCTGAAGAAGAATGAATGGATCAACCAGAAAAGATTAAGGAAACTGGAGCGTTCAATTGCGTTTGAAGAACGTAATCTAATTGAACCGATTGTTGAATATATTGAGGCTGAGCTACAACACTTACAAAGAATATATGCAAAAGGCTTTGAAAGGGACACCAGCACAATCCCTGAAATGCTTCAAGAGCATCATTGGAAAATGGTGCTGACATCTGCGAGAGTTAAGGTCTATGGTAACAAAGAACTAATTGATAGGTTTGAAAGCTTTACTCGAAAGCGGATTGAAATTGGAAATTTCGCTTTAGATCCGAAAAACAAGAATCTAAATCTCGCGTATGGTGATTTAAAGGAAGCTGAAAGCATTGCCGCCGAAATACTGACAACCTTGAAAAACAAACTGTCGGATATTGAAACTTAACCAGCAAGTAGGGCGTAGCGCAGACCTCCGCCTTTGAGGTCTGCGGTTCTTCCCGAGACTCGCGCTTCCGAACCTGAAGGTAGACGCCTACCTTTGAGATTCCCGGTTTTTGCAAGAGAAGAGCCGCGGACCCCAAAGACGGGGGTCCGCGCTACACTTGCTATGCCAGGGTGGGATGCGTCGGGGCGGTGATATAGGCACCATGAGCTTTGAAGAAGAAACAGGACGCGGGACATTGACCCACGACTGTGGATGCCGGCTGGCGCAGACCCCTGTCCTTTGGGGTCTGCGATTTCCCGAAGCGACTTGTGGGAGTTCACAGCACATTCCAGTCGGCTTGTAGACCAGCCCTCTCCCAGAGGAGATCATTGCAATCACACGGTCAGCGCAATTCCATTCAGTCAAGAGTTGTTTCAGGTGGGCCTAAAGGAAGGCAGGGGCAGCGGCGGGTTGAGTTGAGGTGCCTGCCGCCTGCCCCTGTTGGTAGGTGAGCTTTAGGTGAGCTTAATGGTGTCCGCCTCCGTGGCCGCCGCCGGAACTATGGCCGCCGCCACCGCCGGAACTGTGGCCGCCACCGCCACCGCCTCCGCCGCTGCTGCGCGGTGCGGAGTAGCTATGACCACCGCCACCGCTGGGGGCGGAATAACTGCGGCCTCCACCCGAAGGCGCAGAGTAGCTTCGGCCACCGCCTCCGCTGGGGGCGGAATAACTGCGGCCTCCACCCGAAGGCGCCGAATAGCTATGACCACCGCCACCGCTGGGGGCAGAATAACTGCGACCTCCACCCGAAGGTGCGGAGTAGCTTCGGCCACCGCCTCCGTAAGAGCCGCTACTGGGAGCGCGCTGGCGCATGATGGGCCGATTCAGTTGGAGCGGGGGGCGCGAACCGCCGCCATAGTAGGAACCACCCGAGCGGCCCGCACTGCCCCCTCCCGAGTAACTGCGTGGCGCGCTCGAGTAGCCTTGCCACCCGCCGCGCTGAGTGGACTGTCCGGATCCCGTCCGCCCGCTGTAGGGGCTGGGGCTCGCGAACCGCTGCCAACTGTACCGATTCCCTTGTGTGGCCGGGGCGCTTCTCCCCTGAAACCTCGTACTCGAGCCATTGCCCGCCGCCGGCGACCGGCCTGAGGTCGAATATCGCTGCCAGTTGTAGGATGTGCCTCTGGCGCCGGCTGTTCCAGTTTCCGTGCGCCCACCGGCCATGGAGTTCGAGCGCGTCCCAAAGCTTTGCATGTTTCCGCCGGCGCGCCCGTTCATTCCGCCGCCCCTGGGTAAGAAGTGCGCACCATTCGGACTCCCCCATCGATTGCCGGAGTAGTTTCCACCTCTGTTACCCCAACCACCCCGGTCCGGCCGCCAGCGCCAGTGGCCTCCATACATGAACCAACTGCCGTAGTGGTAGGGCACCCAGCCCCAAGGCTCAGCGGAAATCCAGGTCCATCCCCAGTAAGGCTCCCAACCCCAACGGCCTACGGTGTAGGGCACCCAACCGACATCCACCTGGGGTGTCCAGCACCAACCCTGGTCCGGCACCTCACTCCATTGGCCGTAGGTATCGAGATCGCTCGACCCCATATAGGAAGGATCCGTGTGTTGCGAGGCTTGCGCACTCTGGATCTGCCGGTCGCGGTCGACGCACCACTTGTCGAAATCATCCCCGCCCGGCGCTGGGTCAACTTTATACTCCGGATTGTCCGTGCCGTGAATGTTGATGACTTGGCCGGCCTCAACCTTGGTGCTGCCCTGGTTGGTAAGGACTTCCGCTTCGCCCTGATGCACGATCAGCAGGGTCTCACTGGGGGAATTCACCTGAATGCGGTAAATCCCCGGCGCCAGCGGATGTACGCCCATGTTCGGGGTGTCAATCTCCACGTCCGCTTGGGTGCCATTAAGAACCGTGAAATCCACCAGGCCCGAGGCCAACTGGATTTGCATCTTGTTCTGCTCGAGGTCCGCCACCTTGGCTTCCGTGCGCTGGTCGAGCCGCATCACGTTGGCAGGGTCGAGTTGGACTTCCGCCCGCGACTGATCCGCCGTCGCCACTTTGTCACCCGGCACCACGGGAGTGTTCACCGTGCCCGCCACCCAATCGCCCGCATCACCGTGCATGGTTGAAACTTCGCCATGAATCACGCTGAGCCGCCCCACTCCTGTCGGTGCCTGGGGCTGTGCCTGGGGCTGTGCTTGGGGCGGTGCCTGGGGCTGGGACTCGTCCTCGGCCCGAATGTTGGGTGTGACGAGCAAGCCCATCGAGAGAATTGCTAGTGCGATCAGGAAGAATCGGTTTTTCATGGCCCACCTCGGTCGAACGTCCACTGTCGAACTCCAAACCTGCGTCCGGTCTGTATAGGGCAATACCCATGCCAAACTCAGAAATGGTTAACGTTACCTATCTGCTTGCAGGGCAGGGGGTTAGGGGGAATTATCTTTTTGGACTCGAAGATCCCTTCCCAGGACCCTGCCTAAATTCAGCCGATTGGTGGCCGTTTTCGGCCAGACGACGTGGGGGGTGGCCGGTCGTCGGACATTCTTGCAAACGCCATCCCCTTATTAAGCCAAGTTACTGCCCGCCTGCGGAGATGCCGAACCTTATTCAGTAATAGAAGGCTATCTAGCGGTGTTCACGAAGGAGTTCTTGGCGGAATGGAAGTTGCTCAGTGTATGGTTCTTCGCCTCTGAGCTTGCGGGCCATTTCCCGGCCAACCCGAAGGGCTTGTCGCTTCTCAAGATTCGCGACCCCTCCCACCCGGCGATGTCCCCCACCGCCGTATTGCTCACATAATGCACCCAAGTCAGGGCCGCCATGTGTACCCCATGGGTTAGAACTTACAGTGATCCGGAAAGCCTGACCATTTGCATACACTGCCACCACAAATTTGATTTGCGGCCAGAAGTAATACGGGGCATACCGATGAAACAATCCATCGCGCTTCGTAAGGTCAAAGAAAGCCACCCCCTTCGTTACTTCCGCGACCTTCTCCATGTACGAGATTGCCACCTTCTGCCATTCCATTGCCTTCTCGTATCGTCGTGAGACTTCTCCGAGTCTTGCCACCTCATCGAGAGGCTTCTCTTCCATGCATTTAACCAAGAACACCAGGTAGGGCGGGTCTGCATCGGCTGCCAAACTTAGGTTGATCCGAAGAGCAGGTTCGATGGCTTGAACGACTTGGGCAGGGGAAGAATATTCGGCGCTATCAATTATATCAGACCAGATGACGTGCTCCCGGAATCGCGCCTTCAAATCGGTCCTCAATACCCCGTCCCGCAGAGAGTCCAGGATCAAACCGGGACAGGATTTGTAACGCGTGTTCCACACATGCCGGTCGTCTGACCTGAATGAAGCCTCCCACTCGGCCTTCACAAATGTACTCGGATGGTGATCAAACCACCAATCGGCGGCAGGGTGATATAAGAAATCCACTATCGCGGACTGTTTTGGAAGATCAGTCTCTGCCCAATTTGGCTTCACATTGTAATCTACGGGGACCAATTGTGCTTGAAGCCCAGAGCCAACACCCGTCCCCGAGACGGATGCAAGAAACACCGCGGCGGAGCAGATTCCATCGAAATCCTGATGGAAAAACACGTTGAGGCTAGTTCCTTTAGCCATTTGCGTTCGGTGCTCCTTGGGCAGAGTCATACACGAGAGTGGAATGTTCGTTGATTATTTGACTGAAGTCATCCTCAAGGAAATCCGAGATCTTCCCTCCGTGACGGAACACAAAAACAGGGATCTTCGCCTTGCCGTAAGCTTGGCGATAAGGCACAAAAGCAATCTTTTCGTCAAAGCGATAGTAAGTGTACTTGGGAGGGCGGTCGTGCTTGTAGATCATGAGCCGACCCGCCAGCTTACCCATCGCTTTGACTTCCTCTGCACAAGACTGAAGCAAATTCACAGTTCTGCTTATTTTTTCCTCCAGTCCGCCCTTGGAATACTGGAAGCTCTCTTCAAGTGAATCCACACAACCGCTCTTCTCGCCAAGGACACAAAACCGCATAAGGGTTCCTGCTCTCGAGAGGAACCCTCTAATATTGTTGTACTCGGTTCCGAGCCAGTAATCCGCGTGAATTACCCAAACATCAACTTCACGGACGTCTTGAAACCACCCTGCGAAGTCGAAATGATTGAAATCAAGCGCGATCTGTTCTAATCCGGCATTCCGGATGCTCTCACGTACACCGATTGCGTCGAGCCAAAACGCGGCCAGATCCCGTCGAAGCAGGAAATTGGCAGTTACGGAAATAGTTCCCGAGATGAATAACGCTGCCGAGAGACTCCTTACAATGCCCGTCAAGACTGGGTGGCCCGCAGCGATCTTTTCTGCACCCCAGAAGCCGAGGACAGCCGCTAATATGGACAAGACGACGAGCAGGGCCAGCTTGTACTTCGCAATCAGTGGGATGAGTCCCGTACGGTGTGGACTATCACAAAGCATCTCAGAGTCCTTGTAAAGCCTAAGCGATATTATGGCCGTTTGGCGGTCAGACGCAATGGGAATAATACCACCACGCCCAGCCCACGGCGAGTTGATCCGGGCCTGCACGACGCCCCGTCTTGGAAACAGTCAAGTATTTCATTTCCGGCTAAGTGAGTTAACATCAATTAGAAAACTGCTTGTCCGCGCATGGAACATCGTTAAAATACCTTTGTGTGACATTTGCGCAAATGGTCCGAGGCGGTTATGTCCGGTTTTGATCTCAAGTTCTATCTCGATCGTTTTCCTGACATCTGCAAGCAGAAGTTCGGGCGCACGTATTCCTTCCGCGCGCTGGAGAAGAAGTTCGAGCCGCTGTGCACGGGCAATCGGTGGCTGGCGGCGAAGGACGTCCTGAACATTTTCGATCCTACCGCCACGCCCTTTGGACTTTACTGGCCCAAGCCCAACGAAAAGGAGCTGGACCAAGTCCTGAAGAAGGCGAGGCTGGTGCTGGGTCCTTCGCCCGCCGACCCGCGCGACCTGGTCCGGCGCGCCCTCGATGTGCTGCACAGCACGGGGATCGTATCCCTCGTCCTGCGTTTTGCCCATCCCGATCGCTACGGGGTTTTTTCGACGCCCATCATGAATTTGCTCCAGGTTCATCGGCCGCGCACCATCGACCTCTACTTGGCCTATTGCGACGAGCTGCGCGCCTGGAAGGAACGCTTTCGCCTGGAATCCGTGGCCGATACCGAGACGGCCCTGTGGACCTACCATGAACTTGTCGCCGGGGAGACGCACGCGAGCGAGATTTCCACCTCACACGCGGAATTCGACGCCGACGTTTGGATTCAGCGCCGCCGCGTGGCGCAGGTGCTGCGGCCCTTTCTCCGCAACTACGGGCCGCTCGAGCTGGCGCGCATTCTGGTGGAAGAAGAACCCAAACTGGCCGGCAAAATCGCCGGGGAAGAATACGAGCGCCTGCTCCGCGTCGCCGCGCGCGAACTCTGCGGCGGGATGAACCTGAACGTGCGGGGCGCCATTGAAATCCTTTTTGATCGCCTGGCTGAGGATGGCTACATCTCACTGGAAGACAAGGCGCAACTCGATAAAGCCTGGAGAATCCGCAACGCCGCCGTCCACGCCGGACGCCCTCCTGACCCCGAACAGGTGGATAATATGATCGACACCATCGAGCGCATCTGCCGCCCCTGGGAAAAACCGCGGTAGGGGACCCGAAGGGAAGGATGTTTTTGCCTGCCCCGCGCCGCAGGCGCCTTGGAGTGCGGTAGCGCCAGCTACCGCCTTTTCCTACATTGTCAAGAATTAGGTATGACAGGACACTAGGAACGCACAGGATTTCCAGCGGCTGCGGATGCGAAGCTTTCACACTTACTTTTCCGAACTATGGTCCGCCAAACTCACGCGCAAGAACTCCAACACTTTGGGAATGGCGTCGAGGGAGGATTGCGCGTCCCCTTGCGCGTTCCCACCCAAGTTTTCCTCTCTTCCCGAGGTGGGATTCCTGACGCTGCCGTGCCACGTGGGAACGATTTCGGGCCGGCCCGCCCGGTGCCCGGCATGAGGGTATTTCAATTGTTCGTAGGAATACGCGAAGTGAGAATGTTTCAGGCGGCCGACCACAGCGTTTGCCATCTCGCTCGACTGCCACACTCCATCATTCTCTCCGGAGATGAGCAAAATAGGTCCGTGCGTGTACTCGACGGCGATCGCGGCTTCAAACGCCGCCTCCAGATTCCCCCGCAGGGCCCCCGGGTCCACGAACACCAGTGCCTGCCCCTGCCAAGTCCAAGCGGGGACCCGCGTGTCGCTACAGCAGGACGGATAACGCACGTTGGCCGGCACGTAAGCCACCACCGCCTTGATCTGTGAAAACATGGACCCCAATTGCAGCGCCAGTTCGCCGCCGCGCGAGGTTCCCATCACGGCGATGCGATCGGCGGAGATTTCCGGCCGCTGCACCATCCAGGCGAGCGCGCGCCCGAAGTACTCGAGCGGGATGCGTTCCAGTCGAGGCGGCAGGTCCTCATAGCGGAAGTAGGCGAGCGCGAACGCCGCATACCCCCGGGAAGCCAACCAGGCAGCTTTGCGGCGCGGCAAGCCTCCTTCGGATCCTCCCACCACCAGCACGCCCGGACGGCGCTCTTTCGTGTTGGGCAGGAAAAGCACACCGTGAAGTTGCCCTTCCACTTTGATCTGCTGCACGCCCTCGGCGACCCCGAGTTGTTCCATCAGGGCGTTCGCTACGCGCTGGCCATTTCTCATCAACCGAAAATTAATGATCTGCGTGCCCAGGTCCCGCGGCGCTTGATACGACGCCACATGTTTCGCCTCCGGCTTCATGGACCAGATGAGACCCATCGCCGATACTTCGCCGTAAGAGCCTTGCACGGGAGCTTGCTTGGAGGTATCGACGGCGCCTTGTGCATCCGCAACGAACTCCGCTTGCGATGACCAGGGCTTGTCCCCGCCATCGACCAATTCAGCCTGGATGGAAATGTGCTCATTGGGCTCGAGTCCCCCCGCGCGGATTACGGCGGATTCATCCATCAACACTCGATTGGGAATGACCTCCAGCGTTTGGGCGGAAGCAATGCCGAGTCCGCCCGTCCAAAGGCAGGCGGCGAGAATAAACCTTTGCATCTTCATGCCGCAGCTTCGATCGAGCATAGATTCTCCTTAAAGCCTTTTCCCCAATCTTACCTGCCCGACCGGTAACATACTCCTGACCGCCGATGAACGCAATTGTCAGCCGAGTAGCCCTGTCTGTTGGCTTTCAGCCGACGTCGTGATATCGTGATATCAGGAGGGAGATGGGGTGGCCCAATTAGTGGTTCGCAATATTGAGACAGGGATCAAACTACGGTTACAGCGTCGCGCCAAGCGGCATGGCCGGAGCATGGAGGAAGAAGTACGGGATATTCTGCGCGACGCCGCCAAGGAAGAAGCAACCCCCGCCCGCGGGCTGGGAACCGAAATCGCATCCTTGTT
>JBEKAD010000135.1:0-10269 GCA_050018435.1 Terriglobia bacterium | reverse complement strand
GCTTGGACCCCAATGATACCGACGCGCACAACAATCTCGGTGTTGCCCTGGAGCAGACTGGCGACCTGAAGGGAGCTTTGGAGGAAGACCGCATGGCCTGCACGCTCGACCCCAAAGACGCGACCTACGAGAAAAACTTCAAGCGCCTGTTGCAAGAGGTGAATAAATGACGAGCGGGGAGCGCGGAGTTCTACCGTAATCCGACCACCGCCCATCTTCCGGGCAGCCCGCGGCGCGCTGGCTACCCCCGGTTTTCATTTTTGACTTCGAAAATCGCAGGTCGCAAATCGCCAATCACAAATCACTCAATCACCCGATGGCCCGATGGCCCGATGATTCAATCACCTTGCTCTTGCTACTCAAAGTTGAGGTTTCAAGCTATACTGGTTTTGCAGGGTCTGTGCTGCTGCATGGGAAATGACTTGATTCAAATTGGCAGTGTCCAGTCGCCGGGGGGCGTCGGCGTGGAGGTGTTGGCCGCGGTGGACTTTGCGCTTGCCCCCAGCCTCGCGGGTGACGGCAGGACCTTTTACATTGAAACCTTCGGCTGCCAGATGAACGTCCACGATTCGGAGAAAGTTGCGGGCGTGCTGATGGCGCGGGGTTACCGCCCGGTAGATTCCCACCAGGACGCCGATATCATTCTCTATAACACGTGCAGCATCCGGGAAAAGGCGGCGCAGAAAGTATTCACGCGATTGGGAACTTTTCGCAAGGCGGGCTCGGCCGAGCGGAAAATCATCGGCGTGCTGGGTTGCGTGGCGCAGCAGGAAGGCGAGCGCTTTTTCGAGCGCGCCCCGCAGGTCAGCCTGGTGTGCGGTTCGGCGAGCTATCCGCAGTTGCCGGATCTGCTCGCGCAAATCGAGTCCGGGAACCGCCGGGTGAAGGGATTGAATCTCGACACCGAGGATTGCTTTGAGACCGCGTTCACCCGCCGCGACAACCGCTTCCGCGCTTACCTGACCATCATCGAAGGCTGTGACCAGCGGTGCGCTTTCTGCGTTGTGCCCGTGACGCGAGGGCCGGAGCGCAGCCGCTCGGGCCCCAAGATTATCGCCGAGTGCCGCCGCCTGGTGGACTCGGGTTACACGGAGATTCAGATTCTGGGCCAGATCGTGAATGCCTGGCGGGATGCTTCGCCGGCGCGCTGGAGCTTTGCGGAATTGCTTTCGCGCGTCGCGGAGGTGCCCGGCGTGCGGCGCGTGCGCTTCACCACTTCCCATCCGCGCTACTTCACTCCCGACATCGTGCAGGCCATTGATTCCCACCCGGCGCTCTGCGAGCAGATTCACCTGCCGGTGCAGGCGGGCTCCTCGGAAGTCCTCGGGCGCATGTTGCGCGGCTACTCGCGCGAAGAATATTTGGAAAAAATTCATTGCATCCGCAAGGCGCAGCGTGCTATTAGCCTTTCCACCGACATCATCGTTGGTTTCTGCGGCGAGAGCGAAAAGGATTTTGAGCAGACGGTTTCATTGCTCGCGGAAGTTGAGTATGACCAGGTTTTCTCGTTCAAGTTTTCCCCGCGGCCGAACACCGCCGCTCTAGAATTTATCGATACCGTTTCGGAAGAAGAAAAAGGCCGCCGCCTGACGGTGTTGCAGGAAGTGCAGCGCCAGATTCAATTGCGGCGCAACCAGGCGCTGGTTGGGCGGACGTTCGAAGTTCTCGTGGAAGGCTATCAGCCTCGCTTAGGACAGGCCGTGGGGCGAACCACCAGCAATCGGGTTCTCAACTTCCCAGGTGAACCCGCCGATACAGGTTGTTACCGGCAGGTGAAAGTGACGGCGTCGGGACCGAACAGCCTGGTGGGTGAAGTAGATTGAGTCATTGAGTGATCGGGTCATCGGGCCATTGGGTCATCGGGCCATTTGACCATCGGGTCATCAGACCATTTCGTAAGCAAATTCTTCAAGGGCCAAATGGCTCGATGACCCGATGACTCAATGACCCGATGATTGGGGGGGCACATGGAAGTGGAAATGAAGATCCGCGGTCTGGTCATGGATCCCGTCACCAACATGCCCATCGTGATCCTCAAGGATGTGGGCGGGACGGCGGTGCTGCCCATTTGGGTGGGAATCTATGAGGCGAACGCCATTGCCCTCGAGATTGAAAAAGTAACCACTCCTCGCCCCATGACGCATGACCTGATAAAGAACCTGCTCCTGGGGCTGGAAACGCACGTGCGAAAAGTGGTGGTGAGCGAGCTTCGCGATGACACCTTTTATGCCTTGATTTGGCTGGAACGGGACGGCCAGATGATGTCGATCGATTCGCGACCCAGCGACGCCCTGGCGCTGGCTTTACGCGTGGATTGCCCGATCTACGTCGAGGACGAGGTCTTGAAAAGTTCCAAAACTTCTGGGAACTCCACGGACAAAGTCAGTAACGAAGAATTGCGTAAGTGGCTGGAGAATTTGAACGACGAAGATATGGGACGGTACAAAATGTAGGGATTGGGGGTTAGGGACAACTGGCACTCTAGCCCCTCTCTCGACGAATGATTCCCGACCCCTAATCCCTGACCCCTAATCCCCAATCCCTAATATGGCCGCAACCGTCATTGCCATAGCGAACCAGAAGGGCGGCGTGGGAAAGACCACGACGGCGGTGAATTTGGCTGCGGCCTTCGCCCTGAAGCAGCGGCGAACGCTGCTGATCGATCTTGACCCCCAGGCCAACACCACGCTGACCTTTTTCTCTCCGGAAGAAATCAAGAGTTCAATTTACGATGTGCTCTCAGACCATCACGTGATGGTGACGGACGTCGTGCATCCCACCAAAGTGGCCAACCTTTGCCTGGTGCCTGCCAAAATTGCCTTGGCCAAGCTGGAGGCGAACCTGGTAGGCCAGTTTGACGCGCCCTTCCGGTTGAAAGATGCGTTGGCGGGAGCGCGCAATGACTTTGACCTGATTGTTATTGACACGCCGCCGGCGCTCGGAATCATTACCGTTAACGCTCTGGTGGCGGCGAACTATTTGCTGGTGCCCATCCAGGCCTCGTATTACTCGCTGGAAGGGACGGATGACTTGCTGGAGACCCTGGAGCGCATTCGCGCGCGCCCCAACCCCGAGTTGCAGTTACTGGGCGTCATCGTGACGCTCTACGACAAGCGCACCAACTTGGCGCGCGATATTTATAAGCAAGTGCGGGAAGTGTTTGGCGACAAGGTTTTCAAAACCGTGATCGGCAAAAACGTGCGCCTGGAAGAGAGTCCCGCCTACAAGGAAACTATCTTCAGCTTCGCTCCTGATTCCAGCGGGGCGGCCGAGTACGCGCAGCTCGCCAGGGAGGTTATTCAACGTGTCAGTTAGACGCGCTGGCTTACCCATTACCGTCAAGATGCGGCACAACTCGCACTACGTCGAGGACATCATCTCGCGCAGCGGCGCCGCCATCGGCCGCATGATTCCCATCGAGCAGATTCAAACCAACGCCGATCAGCCCCGCAAGGAATTGGGCGACATGCATAGCCTTACGGAATCCGTGCGTGAAAAGGGCGTGTTGGAGCCGCTGCTGGTGCGTTACCTGGCGGATTCCGACAAGTTCATGATTATTTCCGGCGAGCGCCGCTACCATGCCGCGTGCGCCGCGAGCCTGCGAGAAGTGCCATGCATCGAAAAAGACGTGGACGACGGTGAATCACTGGAAATCGCCCTCATTGAGAACCTGCAACGCAAGGACTTGACGCCCTTTGAAGAGGCTGACGGCGTGCAGGCCTTGGCTGACCGCTTTGCCTTGACCCACGAGGAAATCGCCAACCGCATTGCCAAATCGCGTTCCTCGATTACGGAAATCTTGAGTTTGCGCACCATTCCGGATGCGGTGAAGGCGCAGTGCATCGAAGCGGGCGTGCTTTCCAAATCCCAATTGCTGCAAGTGGCGCGGCAACCGAACGAAACCCAAATGCGTGACCTCGTTCGGCGGTTTGCTTTGGGTCTGGTAAACCGTGAACAAGCGCGCGAGGAACGGAACCCCGACAAGAAGCCGCGCCATGCGGTTTTCCGCTATGTTCCTCCCGCCAAGGAATTCAAGCTGGTTCTGAAATTCCGCAAGGGCAATGTGGAGCGGGAGGAGATCATTGCTGCCCTGCGCCGTATCATCGAGACGTTGGAAACCAAAACTTAATTTCCGGGCGATTAATCCAGTCGGGCGGCATTTCTGGAGTAGAGTGCGGAGGCCCGCGCAATTCCCTGGGGGATTCACATGGATGGTCTGGCAGACCGGACGCAGAATGTGATTCTGGAAACGAAGCGCTTGCGCTTCGCAACCTGGAGATGGGAAGACTGGAAGGGGTTTCGGAGGCTCACCACGGATCCCCTGGTGGTACGATATCTCGGAACAGGTGAGCCCTGGCCTGACGAGCGCGTCCAGGAATTTGTCGCCCGGCAGTGTGAGAACTGGGAGGATCACAGAATCTGCCTCTGGAAGCTATTGCCGAAAGACAACGATACGCTGATCGGAATCTGCGGCCTTCAGCACCTGCCCGAAGGGCCAGACGTAGAAATTGGCTGGTGGCTGGCCCCTTCGCATTGGGGACAGGGGCTGGCCACGGAAGCAGCGCGTCACGCATTGGCTTACGGTTTCGAGGTAAGCAATTTCGAACGGATTGTGGCTATCGCCCAGGCTGCCAACCGGGATTCTCTCCGGGTGATGGAACGAATCGGCATGCGCTTTGAAAGGGAAGCGGTGCATAAAGGAATCCGCGTGGTGCTTTACGCCATCTCGCGGGAGCATTTCAAATCTGAGCAGGGGAAAGGGGAGGAGCGTGCCTGAGGTTTCGCCGCCCCCCCTGACTCCCGCGCAGGTTGCCTGCCTGGAAAGGTTGCTGAATGCGGGCTTCCAATTCGTCACCTTCGAACTGTTTGCGCGATACCCAGCCGTGGAGAAGGCGGGCTTCGTCGCGCTGCTGGATATTTCCGCTGAAAAGCCGCGGCAGTTTGGGAGCATGGGATACCACCTGGGTAACGGGATCGGCGTCCTGATTGAGCGCGCCGGCGGCAAAGCCTTCGTTTGGAAGAATGAGGCGGTGGAAGCGACTCCGGAGCTTTTGGCCACCTACGAACACGTGAAGAAAGAACTGGCCGAGCTGTTGACGGAGAGCATAGAACAGTGAATGGGACGCAGGATAATTTGATAGAGGACCCAGGAAGCACATCCTGACTCCTGACTCCATAATCCTGCTCTTGGGAGTGTGAACTCGGATGCACGAATCTCTGGATATCCTGATTGTCGGCGCGGGGCCCACGGGGTTGGCTTGCGCCATTGAAGCGGTGACACGCAATCTGAAGGCCCTGGTGGTGGAAAAAGGCGTCATGGTGAACTCGATTTACAACTATCCCTCCACGATGACGTTTTTCACGTCACGCGAGCGTTTGGAAATCGGCGATTTGCCTCTCCCCAGTTTGAACACCAAGCCCCATCGCGCCGAAGCTCTGGAGTATTATCGCCGGGTGGCGGATTTCTACCGCTTGCCCATCCACTTCCAGGAGAGGGTCATGGGGATCGGCGGGCATGACGGTGAGTTTCGCGTGGAGACCGAGACTTCCGAGGGCCGCCGCGGCGAGCACATCACCAAGAAGGCCATCATCGCCACGGGCTACTACGATCTGCCCAACCTGCTGGGTATTCCCGGCGAGGAGCTTCCCAAGGTCTCGCACTACTACACCGACCCGCATCCGTACTACCGCCGCAAAGTGGCCGTGATCGGTGGGGCAAACTCTGCCGCCGTCGCCGCCCTCGACCTCTGGCGCCACGGAGCGGAGGTCACCTTGATTTACCGCGAGCCGACGCTCAGTTCGCACGTCAAATACTGGATTCGGCCCGACATCGAAAATCGTATCAAGGAAGGCTCGATTGGCGCCTTGCCGCAGTCCGAGGTGAAGGAGATTGTTCCCGGCTCGATCTGTGTCCAGCGGAGCAACGGGGAAACCCTGCGCCTCGAGAACGACTTTGTTTTCGCGCTCACCGGCTACCATCCGGATTTTCGCTTCCTCCGCGATATTGGCGTGGAAATTGACCCCATGACACATCGCCCCAGGTGCAATTCGGAAACCCTGGAAAGCAACGTGCCCGGAATTTATCTCGCCGGCGTCATCATCGCGGGCATGGATACCAACGAAATCTTTATCGAGAACGGCCGCTTCCACGGCAAGCAAATCATTGCCGACGTTGAGAAGAAGCTATAGCGGTACACGCGGCCGAACTGTCCCGGCAAAGCTTCCAGCGTCGGCCCCTCCATCGAAGAAGACCGGGGCTTGGGCTACCCTGCCGGCATTAAATCGCAGCGCTCACCTGATCACCCGATTCATGTATGGTCTATTAAGAGGAATGATATTATTGACTCAACCTCTATTCTGAAGATGCGTTGGAGCGCGGCGGCGGGGTGATGTGTTTTGACAGAAAGGTTCGATCTAAAACAAAGGTCAGTTCCGTACCGGGGGGGAGGAGCACTCCCTGATGTTTCTTGGCCACGCTATGGACTACACCGGCAATGGCGCCGATGGCCATGCCGTAAAGGGCTCCGGATCCCCCATGCACCATAAGGCCACCTCCGGCGCCTATGGCGGCTCCGATGCCGGCTTCCTTGGCCACGCTCTTATCGCTTTTGGCGGGGCCCTCAATGGTGCCTTCAGCGTCTTTCACTTTGGAGCCACTGTTGTCCTGGGCGTCTTGGAGTTGGGCCACGATGGTGAAGGTGCCTTGTTCCGGAGTCGAAATCGTTTCCGCCACCACGCGCATCTCGCCTTTTCCCGTGGCACGGCCCGCCGGCTTCAGGAAGGTCACTCGGCCGCGCACCGTGCTATTGGCGGGAACCACTTCCTGTCCCCCCGCGAAGATGGGTTCCGCCACCTTCCCAGCCCACGGATCGCCTTCCTCGCTGCCCTTGGTGCTCAAGGTGTTCGTCAGCCTCACCACTAGCTGGGTTCCGCTGGGCAGGGCGATGTCGCTCCCGTCAACGGCCCATCCCAAAAGGCCCACGGCCAAAGTAGTAACGATCGTCATGACGGTGAGCGAGCAGGTTCGTTTCATCCGTAATTCCTCCGGGAAGAGGGGGATAAAGAGTCCCAAGGATTTTGCCCGCTTAGGCACTTGCCCTCCGGAGTTTCGCAGCATGCAAGGTCACTGCTTGGAGGCTTCAGAAGGGTTCGTCGGCTCGAGCGGCTTGCCGGTACTCGCATCGACGGATCGGCTGATCACGAAGGTCATGGTCGTGCCTTGCACGAGGACGATATGCTTTTCGTGTTTCAGCAGGTCGTAAATCAGGACCGTGCCGGCCCCGATTCCCGCTCCGGCCCCGAGGGCCGTGCCGAACCCGGGCCCGCCGCAGTTCCCGTAATACTCGCAATCGATCTCCGAACCCAGGCCCACCATGGCGCCGGCGCCCGCTCCCATGGCCCCGCCAATGGCCGCATCTTTGGCGGCGTCCTTCTTGCTCTTGCCACAACCCTTGATGGTTCCTTCATCGTCGCTGCCGGTCTTGGCGCAAGGCCCGCCATTCATGTCGTCGAGCCCCGCGGGAAGGGCCAACTTGACGTCATCCGGAGTGATGATGTCGTCCAGAACCACGCGCATTTGCGCCACGCCCTTGACGCGGCCCGATTGCTTCACAAAAGCCACGTGTCCTTCCACCGAGCTGCCCGCGGCAATGACCTCCTTGCCGTCCACGACAATCGGCGTCGTGACCACCCCCGTGAAGGGGTCGCCGGGCTTGCTGGTCTTCGACGTGAGGGTACACGTCAGCCGCACGTGCAAGAGGCTTCCGGCGGGGATGAGTTGGCTTGGGGCAGGCGGCCCCTTGGTTTCCCCGGCCAGTGCGGAGGGAAGCAACACTGCCCCCGCCAAAAGCCCTGTGACGAAGCTGATTGCCCACTTCTTCATAGAATTCTCCTCGGCGTGAGGTCGCATGGCGGGCCTGATCGGGTTATGATTTCTTTCTGCCCAGGGGAACCCACAGGCCCACTTTACACCTCTTGTGGCCCCCTGACAAGCACACCACGGCCTTGCCCTTTCGATTCCTCCCGAAGCTGGCGGGTTGCTCGGAATTGTGCCGCGACGGGGGATTTAATGGGCGCGCTTGGGACGAGCGGCGGGCTATCGGTGAATTTGACCGGCATCAGGCCATCCGTTATACTGTGATTGGGGTTGAGCGGCGCTTGCTCCAGGCCGAACGCGGTTCGGCCCTGCTTTGAGGGGCTATGCCAAACATTGTCCGGGAAATGGCCGATTCGGCGGTGGCGCTGGCGAAGGGGTTCGCCACGACCTTTAAGATGATGGTCGGACCCACGGTGACGGAGAATTATCCCGCCGAACCCGTACACTTTGAAGATCGCTATCACGGTGTCCATGTTTTGTGCCGCGACGAAGACGGTTTGGAGAAGTGCGTCGCCTGCTTCCTTTGCGCGGCGGCCTGCCCGGCAAATTGCATTTACATCGAGGCCGCGGAGAATACCGGCGACCACCGCATCAGCGCCGCGGACCGCTACGCCCAGGTTTATAACATCGATTACAGCCGGTGCATCTTCTGCGGCTATTGTGTGGAAGCTTGCCCCTGTGACGCCATCATCCACGGCCACGATTTTGAAATCGCCGCCTACGATACCAACACGCTTGTCTACCGCAAGGAACAATTGCTGCAACCCCTTCCTGTCCCCGCCGCGGAAAAGCCGAAGTAGCCCAGAAACATCTGGAAGATCGAGCCATCGGGTCATCGGGCCATCGGGTCATCGCTTCATCGGGTGATTTGCGATTTGTGATTTGCGATTTTAGATTGGACTTTGTCTTTCGCTTGTCACTCGTCACTAGTCACTGCTCTTATGATCGAGTCATCGAACCATCGGGCCATCGGGTGATCGGGCCATTGAAAACCTTCTGGCGCAGCAAATTGATTCATCTTCTCACCGGACACCGCCGATAACCGATACGGGGAAGTGTGTCACGATGGGGTTTGGTCGTCGTCGCTCCCCACTTTCGCCTCTTTTGGCTTGGTCTGTTTCTCGTCACGGGTCACTCGTCCCTCCTCACTGCTTTTGAAGTGTGTGACGCGGAGGTTTGGTAGTCGGCGCTCCCCGTCCCATTGTCATCCTGACCCCTTCGCTGTCATCCCGAGCAGCAGCGAAGGATCTCGCCCTGCCCGCCTCTCTGCCTTCCGACCTTGCCCGCACCGCTGTCATCCTGAGCCTCGCGAAGGATCTCGCTCTGCCCGGCTTCCCGCCCCTGGACTTTGCCCGTTTCTGCCCGATCGTTGCTGCCTTTGCGCACGCACGTTTGGTCTCTCCTCTGGGTATCGGACTTCGGAGGCTGTGTCTTGTCACTCGCCATTCGTCACTTTTATTCTCAATAACTCCCTTTTTTTTCATCAACATAATGGAGAGACGACTATAACTCGCTTATTTTCAGTAACATAATGGAGAGACTGATTTCGGGCATTTTTTCTCCATTTGTTTTCAATAACATAATGGAGGTTACCTTCATTTTTCCCCCCCCGCGTTTTTTCGCCACTTGGCCAGCCAGGGATAAATAACTCTTTTGATTTCAATGACATATATCTTTGCAAGCTTTCGGCTCCCTACAGTTAACCCCTTTTGTTTCTAGTACATAATGGAGAGCCACGGTATTATGTAGCGCTGAACTTTAGTTCAGCATGTGCCGACCCTTGTGATCGGGCCATCGGATCATCGGGTCATCGGGCCATCCAAAACCAACCCCGTGATCAGCCGATGAACCGATGGCCGATGAGCCGATTTTTTCGTGCGCAGCCATTCAGAATTCATAATTAATCATTTCCGCGCCTATCTCCTCTCCCTTCAGCAACTCATCGCGGAAATAAGTTAACTTGTTTGTTTTCATTAACTCCTGAGGAGCACTTTTTTTGCCCCTTTGTTTTCAACAAACTCTGAGGAGCACTCTTCATTTCTAACATCTTTTTGGCGCTCCGTTTCGGACCTTGAAAAGCACATTCGTGAGCCGCCACAATTGGCGCAGGCTGGAATCTTCCATCGCATGAGCAGCGCATTTTCGTCCTGGCGAGCCATCAGCAATCGGCTGTCAGCTTTCAGCAATCGTCCATCGGCAATCGTCAATCGGCAATCCCGTCCCCCACTCCCCAATCCTGAGCCCAAAATCCTAACTCCTGGCTGCTGACTCCTGGCCTGTGACTTCTTTGTTTCTGCACGCATCAGGTTGTTGCCGGGAGCAGTTGATAACCGAGTTCTTTGGCCTTGGCCGTCAGGCTTCTGATGCGCTGCTGTCGGTATCGTTCTTCGAAG
>JBEKAD010000134.1:0-10315 GCA_050018435.1 Terriglobia bacterium | reverse complement strand
GCCCGATGCCGCCACGCCCCGGCAGACGGAAGTCCAGGCAGCGCAAAACACGCCGAAGAAGACGCCCGCCCCATCGGGTGCGTGGCATCACTTCGGCGAGAGCGATAAGGCCTACGGGGCGGGGCAAAGTCAACCGGGCGTCTGGCACGCCTTCGGTCCGAACCCCGGCACGCCGAAGGTTGGTCGCGAGGCAATGGCTCCCGGGCAAGACTTCGGCGCGGACCGCAGGGCCGATTTGGAAAGGCAGATGTGGGCGCTCGTCAACCAGGACCGTTTGGATCCCGAGACCGCCGCCGAGACGGGTGGGCGAGCGCAGCCCCTCAGGTGGAACGAGAACCTGGCGGCGGTGGCGCGAGCGCATTCCCGCGACATGCTCGAGCAACGGTTCTTTGACCATGTTGACTTGGAAGGTAGGACCCCTTCGGCGCGAATCAACGAGGCGGGAATTCCCTGGCGGGCTTCGGGAGAGAATATTGCCATCTACCCGACCGTTCTGGGCGCGGAAGGCGCATTCATGAACGAGCCCCGTTTCCAACACAATCATCGCTCCAACATTTTGAACGCGAATTACACGGACGTGGGAATCGGCATCGTGCAAGGGGCGAATGGCAGCCTCTACATCACGCAAGATTTCGTCGCCACTCTGGCTAACGGCGCTGGCGTTGTCAGCGCTCCACGGCCCACTTACCAACCCCAGCCAGGTTATACTCCGGCCGCCAGAAAGGCCCAGATCGAGGGGGAAGTGGCGCTATCGATTGTCATCGATGCTCGAGGCAACGTCACCCAAGTCAAGCAAACTTCCGATCCGCTGGGTGCGGGCCTGGACGAAAGCGCCGCCGCAACCGTCCGCACCTGGAAATTTGAGCCTGCCAAGCGTGACGGGGTCCCGGTAGCCGTGAAAAGGGTGGTCAAAGTCACCTTCAAGCTCTTCGCGTGAACACTCCCCGCGGTGGCCACGGTGTCATCGGTCGCGGTAGGGATACCGGTTGCCCGGTACCCCCCGCACAGATCCCCACGTGCGGATTTCCCGCATGGGGCTCTTATCGTGGATGACGGGCCGGCGAAGCGCTGGGCTTTCCGCACACCCGCTAGCCCCTGGGACACGCGTGCCCCGCCCTGTGTCGGGTGCGTGTTAGGCGGAGGGGTGTTCTCCTTGATCAGCGGCCTTCCCTCCCTTTCCTCCGCCGACGCTCTTCCGTCGTGGTTCGAAGGGTTCATCGGTAGTATGCCGCTGTCCGACTCCTCGCGGACGTGCATGCGGGCCGTACGGCCTAAGCCTTCTCCCGCCGGTCCCGACAAGTCGGGACGTCCCCGAGGTCTCCCGGTTCTCGTGCAGAAAGTGTCTAGGCGTGTCTGGGGTCTACGACTACGCAGGGCCGTCCGGGAAGCTCGCGCTAGCGCTTCCCGTCCATGCTGCCTTCCGCCTAGCCAAGGACGTCGGCGCCCTGATTGCGCGTTTTCGAAGCTCCATACCCCGCCCACCTATACCTCTGTTTACGCTTCACTGTGCACCTCACGGTACCCAGCGCAAAACTCGAGGCCGAGTGGATCGCTACTCCTTTCTCGTAAGGCTCTTTCATCCTCCACTTCAGACCGGTTTATCCCGGCGCACTGGCTACCCGTTGGCCCAAAAGAGAGGCATAAACGCTCTGTTAGCCTACAGACCAAGCTCGCTGTGCGAGCCGAGGCGCACCAGTTCCAGACTGGCGGCATCCGGCTTTCGGTAGATGAGAATCAAGTCGGGCTTGAGATGACAATCGCGAAAATCGCCCCATGCGCCTGAAAGCGGGTGATCGAAGTTGCGGTGCGGCAGCGTCGCGTCGGTGGCGAGCAGATCCACCACCGCCATGAGCACCGCCTCGAGGGTCTTGCCGTGCTGTCCCGCTTTCTCCCGTTTGTAGTCTCGCTGGAAACGGCCGGTGTATTTAATCGTCCGCATTCAGCCTCACCAGCAGCTTGCCGGGTTTTCCCGCCGTGGCGAGTTCGCCACGGCGCGCGGCCTTCATCGCCGCAACGGTTTTAGCATTCGGAACAAGAGGCTCGAACGGTAGCGCCCTTTCCGTCGCAATCCGCATCATCATCATGCGGAAGGCGTCGGACACGGTAAGACCCATCGCTCCCAGCACCGCAGCGGCTTCGTCTTTGATCCGTTTGTTGATCCTGGCGCGGACGATTGAATTCTCTCGCATCATGCACTCTCCTGTTGAGCTACAATGTAGCACAATAAGGGCCCATAGTCAAGCCCCACGAATCCCCTTACCTATCGCACCTCCCGCTTGTGGCGGCGGGACCAGGCTCTAAGGCTTTGCCACGAGCCGCAGGGCCGGAAAATGGGCCCTACGCCACCAGCCTGGTCCCTGATGTCCGAATGGCCTTTCGCCGTAGGGGGACGGCTTGCCGCCCCCTCCGTGTACATTCCCGTCGAGCCAAGAGGGGTAGGGGCACCCGTGAGTGCCCTTGCGGAGGGCAGGCACGAGGCCCATAAGCGCTAACTTGTTTGTTGACAGCCTTGGTTCTTATGCAGTAGTCTCGACGCATGGAAAACGCTTACCCCAATGCTCTAGCTGAAGATTGGAAATTGCTGATGTCTTTCTTTCCCGCAGATTGGAGAATGCAGGCGGAAACTTGCGGCGCTCTCCGGGGACTCCGTCAGGATAAATCGGAAGAATGCTATTTGCGGGTTTTGTTGATGCATCTGGGCTGCGGCTTTTCTCTGCGCGAAACCGTGGTTCGCGCCAAGAACGCGCAACTGGCCGATCTCTCGGATGTGGCGCTGCTGAAAAGATTGCGCAAAAGCAAGGCTTGGCTGCGCCAGCTTTGCTGCTCGTTGTTTGCGGAGCGGGCGTTGTCCTCGCCCCCTTCCGGCCCGCCCAACTTGCGCCTCATCGATGCGAGTTTGGTAAGTGAGCCTGGCAAAACCGGCAGTCAATGGCGGATTCATTACAGCTTGCGCTGGCCTTCCTTGGAATGTGATTACTTCAAACTCACCCCGGTGGAGGGCCAAGGTCATGGGGAGACGCTCTATCAATTTGCCTTTGCCCCAGGAGATTTTGTTTTGGCGGATCGCGGCTATTGCCACGCCGAAGCCATCGGCCAAGCGGTTCGACAAGGGGCCTTCATAACCGTGCGACTCAATCCACAGGGCATAGTCCTGAAAACTCCCGACGGCGATCCCTGCCCCTTGGTGAACAAACTGCAAAGCTTGAAAGGGGCAGGCCAAACCGCCGAATGGGACGTGAGCATCCCTCGGGAAGGAAAAGAACCGCCTCTCCGCGTCCGGCTGTGCGCGGTGCGCAAAAGCGCGGCGGCCACGGCGTTGGCACAAAAACAACTCCGGCGCAAAGCCCGCCGAGAAGGGCGGCAATTGCAGCCGGAAAGCTTGATTTATGCGCAATACGTGATGGTCTTGAGCACTTTTCCCCGCGCCCCGTATGACACCCAGAGGGTCTTGGAAGCCTACCGACTGCGCTGGCAGGTGGAATTGGTGTTCAAGCGTCTGAAGCAGATTGCGCAGTTGGGGCATTTACCCCAGCATGACCAAGAGAGTTCGCAGGCCTGGCTCTACGGGAAGCTCTTGGTGGCGCTGCTGACCGAAAAGTTGATCCGGGCGGCCAGCGCATTTTCCCCCTGGGGCTACGATCTTCAGGAAGACAACCAGGGCACGCAGTCGCGGGCGTGAATTTGTTTTTGGGTTCCATGAAATCCAACGGGCCATTGAGCCTCATTGCGGGTTGAGACAGATGCTGGGACGGTGGCAGGAGATCAAAAAAGGATTGGCGGAATCACCCCGGAAGCGAAAAACACAGGAACAAAAGATGTGGTAAACAAGTCAGCGCTTATGGGCCGATGGCCTGGGCTGGGCTGGGTCGCCCCTTTGGGGCTCAACAGCGGGTGGCCACCGTCAGCAAGGGCTCTTTACTTTTGCCTTTTGCCCTTTGCCTTTTGATTTGCTTTTGCGGCTCCGCCGCGCTGCGCTACTCGCCTCGCAGATCGTCACCAGCTCTACTGCGATATCCCCGACGCCTCGATTCGCACGGTGAGGATTTCATGCGGCTGGAAGGGCACCTCTACCGTGTGCGGTGAAACTTGCAGCTCATTGAGGTTCGCCTCCGCGGCGTTGTCGATCCAAGCGTGTTGAAGTGTGAACGCATCAAAGTTCAGATGCGCCGAACCGGACGCGCCTCCCACTTCCAGGAGCCGAAGGATGGTGCCTTGCTTGTCGTCAGCGACTTTCCAATTCACCACCACCAGGTCCGGGCTATCCACCGAAAGGAAGCTGGTGGGCTGGGGCGAAAGTGGAGTTGGCGGATTGCCGAACTTGTCGTTCGCGACGGCCTCGCCAACTTCCAGCGGGGTCATCGCCGCGCGGCCCAAGCGCGCCAGCGATTCCGGCGTCAATTGACGCCCGCTGGTCAGCACGAAACGGAAGGTGTAATCCCCTTCTTGAATCTGCTGCGTGTTCGTATGCCAGTAGTTGTTCATCACGTAGGAAAATACACTGGCGGTTTTGGGGGTGAATTCGCGCGGCCAGACGCCCCGGTTGATGTCGCCCAGGGAAACGAGTGGGGCATCAATCGGCACGAGGCCGACGGCCACGCCGCTCCCCGCGACCTTGACCCAGTGCTGGACCGCGAACCATTCCAGGCAGGCGCCCTTCATCAAATCGTGCGCCGGGTCGATTACGCCGTTTTGGATTTCATAACTGAATGCCGGGTCGGAAATGGCGAAAGGAAAAGCAAAGTACACGGCCTCTTTCTTCGGCACGGCTTCCTTGTGCAACCGGTTGACAAACTCAATTTTCTTCTCGTTGTCGAAAAGAACGATTTGAGTTTCGAGGGTGGGCGCGTGCAGGCCGCTGCCTTCGAGGGTCAGGATCTGCCCGTAGGGCATCTTCACCACTCGGCTGACGTGTGCGGCCCGCGCCGGGCTGATGGTGAGCTGGGCCAGCGGCGTGCCTCCGCTGTATTCAGAAACAACGATTTGCGTGCGCGGCGCCTCATCGCCGCCCGCGACGTAAAGATACTGGTCGAGTCCGTAAGGACTGGCTTGGTCCGCCAACTCGCGTTGTAGTTCCTTGTCGTAAACGCTTTTGATGATTCCGGTGGCGGGATCCACTTCCACCCGGTAGAACTGGTTCTCCACGACGTTGCTGGCGGGCAGGGCAGGCGGCAGGGAGCGAACGGTACGTGGCCCTGTGGTTTTTTCAATGCGATAGCACTTGTACCCCATCGAGGGTACATCGTTGGCCATGAACCGTACGTGGGCAAAATCGGGATCATCGCGCCCCACAACCTCCACGGGCACCGGCGCGCCGCCGGGATATTCGGTAATCATCCGGTTATCGAATAGGTCGAGGTTGACCAGCCCGCTGCGCGGCCAATTCAGGGAATTGAAAACCAGCAGGAAGGGAGGCTCGATGCGAACCTGGTATCCGAGCTCGTCGAGCGATTGGTCAAGCACGGCGCGCGCTTCCGCCCGGCTGTCGAGGGCGAATTGGTTTTTCACTTCGAGCTCCCGCACCGTTTGTTGGTGAAAAGGGTGCGAGTAACTTCCCCACCACGAATATGTGTGCTCGGCGTACATGACGAGATTGGCCCACATATTCCGGATCAGCTCGGCCGGCCCTGCCCAGTTCTTGTCGACGTAGGTGACCAGCGTGGATAACTTTTCCGCGGAGAGCGCCTGCTGCTGCGTGGCGCGATCGATGATGGTGGAAAACGCATCCGTCCCCATGTCATCTTCCCAGTAGTCGCCGCCGCCGCCCACCACCGTCGGAAGTGATGGCCCGAAGTGCTCATCGATGTAACGGAAATAATCCGCGAACCGGCCAAAAACCATTTTGGGATAGGCGTACTGCGCGTTCCACCCCGCTACCAGTTCCGGCTCTCCCGGAACCAGATCGGTGTTCTCATATTGGCTCCCGAACATGAGGACGGCATCCGGTTTGTAGGAGGGCGAGGTGTAAGTGTGGATGAATCCCGGCATGGCGCTCCGGCACATGGCGGCGCTAAAGGGCATTCCACACAGCGCGCCCAGGTGGCCGTATCCCCGCTGATATGACATCAGCACTTTTTGGCCATCCGGTCCTTGCCACCAGTAGGGAGAGATCCTGTCCCAATTGCCGAACGGCAGGATTGGTCCGCGGTCGCTGTTGGAGCCCGCCGCAAAGTAGGGAATTCCCACTGAGTTCAACACGGAGGCGTAGGACCAACTGTAGGAGGGCACATCCGTGATGTTGGCATAGTCAACGGGGATGCCGTATTGGTGGTGCAGCCCTTGCGAATAGGAAGTCGAACGGATCAACTCCTCTAACGTGGCGTAGCCGGTCAGCTCATTGATGTACTGGGCGGGCACGCCGATCTTGCCCTCGCGCGCGAGGTTCAGGAAGTCTTTTTTGTCGGCCTCGGTGCGCGAAGCGAGATACTGGCTGACGATCCAGGAACCATCCAGGGAGATGCGCATTTCGGGATGCAGCGCAATCTCCGCCAGCAACTTGTCAATGTTGCGGTTCTGCACCTCCGCCACGCGCGCTTGATAGTCCGTGTACCCAATGTCGAGGTGAGCGTGCGGCACGACGAAGATGGTCCACTTGCGTTGCGGCTCGAGAGTGAGCGGAGTCTTGAATGCCTTGCCGTCAACACTGACGGTCATCACCGCAGGCGTCGCCTGAGTGAACTCCGGAACGAGCAACTCAAAGCGTTGCTGGCCGAAGTCCGGTTCGGAAGAAAGGTCCTGCGCGACACTTTCCTTTCCGACGCTCAACGTACATTGCCCCTGGCGCACTTTTTGATCGAGCGTGATGGTGGTTTCCATGACTTCCCGCAAATCGCCCGGCTTTCCCTTGTAGAAAATGGTCGGCGTCACACTCACGCCAGGCGCCTGCGAGCGGGTGCGACGCGGCGTGTTGGTCAAACTCAGGGCGTCGTACTGTGCCGAGGCTTTGAATCTTTCCACGCCCGGGTCATCGATTGCGGTCAGGACAAGCCGGTTCTCGCCGCGGTGCAGGGCCTCCGCCGGAAGGGGGATGTTCAGCATCCCGTATTCGTTCCTTTCCTGGTTTCGGGTATAGAAGAGCCCGGTTTTTCCATTCATGGAAACGGAGAGATTAGGATTGCGAGGCCGGATCAAGAGACTGATATTCAGTTGGTATTCACCTTGGGGTTGGCCCGACAGGCTGAAAATGATGGTGAAGGGGTGGGGCCGGCCGCCTTCGCTTTCGTTGCGGGAACCGGGCTGCGTGGCGGGCCAGTCTACGGCCGGATTGCTCTTCCCCACGGTGAATACCGGGTTGTACTGGGGGTTGGAAAAGTCGGTGTGATGGTTGAATTCGGCGGTTGACTTGTCAAAGGTTCCAATTTGCCAAACCACTTGGTCTGCCGCGGCGGCGGGCCGAAGACCGAGAACCAGCAGGGCCGCCAGTGGAACGGCCAAACTCGCCATCCGGATGGATTTCCGCATAATGCCCTCCTTGAATATCTATTTCTGATAAACGTTACAAATATATCATCCTTGCCGATGGGGCCGCCGGCTCGCGCAGAAACCGCAGAATTATCTCGCGCAGAGACGCAGAGACGCTGAGAAAGATTAAATAGAAAAACCTTTTCGACTTCTTTGTGGCATTTTTCCTGTAGGCATTTGCTTTCCCTTTTTATCTGTTTTTCTCTGCGTCTCTGCGTCTCAGCGCGAGTTATTGTTCCTGCCAACAGAGCATTCTCGCGCAGAGGCGCAGAGACGCTGAGAAAGAAGAAAAAGAAGAGTCCATACGTTTCCGCCCCGCTAATTCTCTTGCTCTTCCTTCTTCCTTTCATGTTTTCTCTGCGTCACGGCGTCTCTGCGCGAGTCACCTCTTCAAGGCCATTGACGGCCCTGACGATGCCTTCCTTCATCAGCGCGGCGCCGAAGTTGAGGATGTATCCAAGTTTCAAACCCGTGAGACGCAAGTAGGTTTGAATCTGCTTACGATGCGCCTTATTGATCTGTTCCACGGACTTGAGTTCGACAATGACCTTATCGGCTACCAGCAGATCGGCGCGAAACGCTTCTGGAAATTCCATGTCTTTGTAGACAATTGAAATGGGAACCTGGCGCTTGACGGGTAATCCCCGCTTGGCCAATTCATAGGCCAGGACAACCTCATAGACCGATTCCAGAAGCCCTGGCCCCAGATCGCGATGTATTTCGATCGCGGTTCCGACAAGGATTGTGCCGATTTCATTTTCCGTCATAAGGGTTTTCCTCGCGAAAGGCATTCTCGCGCAGAGGCGCAGAGACGCCGAGAAAGATTTACAGACGATCCTCGCGCAGAGACGCTGAGGCGCTGAGAGAGAATAAGAAGAAAATTCCTTTCGAATCCCTTTTGCATTTTCCCCCAAGCGCTTGCTCTTCCTTCTCCCTTTTATGTTTTCTCTGCGTCTCTGCGTCTCTGCGCGAGTTATTGTTTCTGCCTGGCGTTTCCGTTCAGTTTGGCGAGCACCCTTGCTGGAATTTCTGCCTGTAGAAGGCCAACGCTTGCCCGTATAAGTCCAGCAAGTGCTCTCGATCTGTAGCGGAAAGAAGCTTTCTGGTTTTGGTTTCATCGATCAGGTCGTTCACCCAGTCGATAAAGTATTTTGCGTCGGGCCGGCAGTCCCAATGGCCTGGGAGAAATGCGGGGCTCGAATGCGCCAGCCGTATGGTGTCGGCAGTGCGGAGAAAACATCGCGCCGCCACCCAAGTGTAATCCTTGGGATCGAACGTGAACTCGGCCTTGAATTCCAGCGTGTCGGGTGGCGCGGGCGCCCACTGAATCACCTCTCCATTGGCCACCAACTCGAGGCGGTCGATGGGTTCGCGCGCATGGGCTTCCACGCGGGCTCTCACCACCGGCCCAGCGTTCAATGTGGTAGCGCCGACCTTTAGGTCGGCATGTGCCTCGTTCGGTGCCGGGCTGAAGCCCGGCGCTAAGTGGCGCGCCACCGGCCCAGCGGAATTCACGTCGAAGAAGAGCATAGGGCCGTTGGTGATAAAACCCTTTCCCTCGCGCAGGGCCGCGAACCACTTTTCCACCGTGAACGGCCCGGTGAAATGCACGTAGACGCGGTTGTAGCCCACGGGGTTCGGATGCGCGCCGCTGGCGCTTCCGGCCGAGGGGGGAACGCGAAACCCGAGATTGAGATAGCGGTAGTACAGGCCCAGGGTGTATCGCAACCAGCTCCAACGGTCGTTGGCCTCGTGCTTGCCCGGCGGGCGTCCCCAATCGGTGACGTCGTCCAGGCCGTACTGCATAAAGTGATTGCCGAGCACTTCAATCGAGTCGGGCGTCGCGAGCGCCATGGCCACGGGAACTTCCCACCATTCGGTGTTCTCGCCATCAACCCAGGGAAGGGAATGGGGGGAACCGCGTTGCGCCAACGCCTGTTTGACGAAATCGATGCCGGAGGGGTTCCACCCGCCCGCGCTGTCCAGGCCTTCGAGCTGACGGTGCAATGACAAGAAAATCCACGCGCCGCCGCCGCGTTCGTCCTCCGCATTGCGCAGGGCTAGGAAGTGATGCCGGTCCACTGCGATCACCGGGGAAGCGCCCGGCCCCCAAACGTCGTCGCTCAACACTTGCAGGTTTTTCCGATGCGGCCACTGGGTGATGTCCAGGCAAAAGTTCAAGTCCTCTGCCAGGATGAGCTTCTGCGCATCCGCGGGCGGGCGATGGACATGGAAATCTCCACTCCACCAGCCCTGCTTCCACATGCGAATCCAGGGACGCAGTTGCAGCGTCACGCGGGTGGGCCCAGCGGCTCCGACGGCCACCGACTTTTCTATTCGCGTGTATTCCAAACCGTGTTCGCCGATCACCCGGTAGCGGCCGGGAGGCACGTCCACTTCGCACTCTCCCTGAATCACGAAGCTTCCCAGGTAATAAGGCAGCGCACGATGATGCCCGGCGGTGAGATCACGAATCGCCGTGGCGGGCTGGTACTCCTTTTCGTTCGCGCCGCGCACCTCCAGGCGCGCCCACACCGCGTGGCCGGTTTCATCCACCACGTGGATGTGCAGCGTCGCGGCAAGGAGCGATTCCGGCGCGAGCATGGCGAGAAGTAAGATGATGTTTGACAAAACTTTCATTGTCATCCATCAAACGGTGAAGGTGGCCGGTGGAAAGTGGTGTGTACCACCTGCGCACCTGTCATAGGTCTTTAGCCCCTTATGATATCTATTTTCGCTTTGTCAAGGAAACCGCTCCTGTTCGCAGGGGTCCGTCAAAGTCCAATAGGGTTGAAAGGAACCCCTCACCCACCGCCTTGCGGTCCCCCCTCTCCCCTGGGAGAGGGCGGTGGTTTTA
>JBEKAD010000133.1:0-10397 GCA_050018435.1 Terriglobia bacterium | reverse complement strand
CAGAGCCGTCCACCCATCATTTGCACCAAGCGCAAGGAAATCGTCAGTCCCAGTCCTGTCCCCCCGAATCTCCGGGCCGTCGAGCTATCGGCTTGCGCGAAGGCATCGAAAATCAGTTTTTGCTTCGCCGGCGAAATGCCCACTCCCGTGTCCGAGACTTCGAAATGCAACACGGTCTGAGCCTCGGGTCCGGATTCGGTTCTGACCTTGAGCCCGACCTCGCCTCGTTCCGTGAATTTGATGGCATTGCCCACGAGGTTGATGATCACCTGACGCAAGCGGGTCGGGTCGGCGATAGCGTCTTCCGGCGCCTCGGGCCCCACGTCACAAGTCAGTTCCAGGCCCTTTTGGTGGGCCCGCAAGGCCAGCGGCTTCATGCTCGTCGCCAAGTGATCGCGCAAGGTGAAGGACACAGGATCCAGATCCAGCCTGCCCGCCTCGATTTTGGAGAAGTCCAGGATATCGTTGATGACGGTGAGCAGATTGTCGGCGGAGGCACGCACCATCCCCAGGTACTCCCGTTGCTCGGCGGTCAGTTCGGTGTCCAATGCCAGCTCGGTCATACCCAAAACACCATTCATGGGCGTCCGAATCTCGTGACTCATATTAGCCAAGAATTCGCTTTTGGCGCGGTTAGCCTTTTCGGCAGCTTGGCGGGCTTGCTGCAATTGTATGTTGGCAGACTGCAATTCGGCTGTACGCAGAGCGACCTTTCGTTCCAGTTCCGCCCTCTGGTGCAAGATCCGTCTTAGCCGTACTTCCCAGATCGCGCGGGCGGTAGCCAGCGAACAAAGTAAGAGCAGAATCCGAAACCACCATGTTTGCCAATAAGGCGGCGCAATCATGAACGAGAAAGCAACGGGAGGTCCCCAACTCCCTCCGCGAGTGCGTGCCATGACCTCGAAGGTGTAGGAACCCGGCGAAAGGCTGGAATACTGGGCTTTGCGCAAGTCGGTCACTATCCAATTCTCCTCTCGGCGATTCAACCGATAACGGAACTCCACCGTGTCCTCGTGCACAAAGGTTAGGGCCGCGAAATCGAATTGCACGGAATTCTCGGAATACGGCGCGACCCAGGCCTCCGCGCTCTTGCCATACAGGTTCTGGGCTACTCCCAAACCCGCTGTCGCGTGGCCCACCTGCGCGCGAGTCAGCAGCACCCTCGGCCCGACCGGCGAAAGCGCAGGCGTGGCGGGACGAAGATGGGATAACCCACCGCTGGTGCCGATCCACACATCACCCCGGGGTCCGGACCCGAAGCCATTGGTGTCGCAGTCGTCCCAGATCAGGCCCTCCGAGCGGCCATAATGTCTCCAGACTCCGGCGGTAAGAACGTCCACACCGCGATCCGTACCGACCCAAAGGGAGCCAGGACTGGCGCCTACAAAGTAGATCTTGTCGGACCCCAGCCCTTCCTGCTGCGTATAATGCCTCATCAGGGGGCGCTCGCCTGCGAATGTTATGCGGGTGATGCCCACGGGTTCGGCATAGGCCACCCACAAGGCCCCGTCAGAAGATTCCGCAACCGAACGCACCCCGTCGTTCATGAGCCCATCCTGGACTCTGTACCTCGTCCATTGATGGCCCCTGAGACAAGCCAACCCCCTGCTTCCAGGGACCCACAGCCACCCTCGGCTGTCCGCGAAGGCCTGGTAAAAAGTCTCGTTGGGATCAGAGAGAGGCACGTTCACACGCTCGAAAACAACCTTCTGGACCCTTGGGGACGGCGTCCCCAACGGGTGCACCGCCGTGCTGCGAAACAAGCCTCCGTTGGCTGCGACCCAGACCCGATCGTCGGAGTCAACCAGGAGACCCCAAACGAGATCCGTCGTGATTCCTGACTCACGGCCGTATGTGGCGAGTAACCTTCCGCGCGGATCGAAGCGGGAGACGCCGCCCGGCATAGACCCTGCCCAAATCTCGCCCGCCTGATCAACCGCCAGTGCCTTGACATTCTTGCCGCGAAGCCCGTCCCTCTCATTCAATTCCCGCCAGCGTCCGGTCCGCGGGTCTCGGAGATCCAACCCGTGGTCGGTACCGACCCAGAGCGTGCCGCGCGAGTCTTGCCGGATCGCCCAGATGGTATTACTGCTGAGCCCCGCGTGTTTCGTCCAACTCTCCCATTGACCGTAGCCGAGCCAACGATTCAGCCCCCCACCGCGTAAACCAATCCACAGTGAGCCCTCCCGATCCCCGAGCGCACAACAGACACTGTCGCTCGATAGACCACTGCCGGAATCGATGGTCTTCCAGCGTCCTCGCTCGCGAATCTGCAAACCGCTATCGGTGGGAACCGCGATCGATCCCTGGACGACCATAAGCGGTCCGGCGGGCGTAGCGGCGGTTCCCAGGCCAAGGTCTTGGGCAATAAACTGCCGCGCACCGCTGCGCAACGCGAACAATCGACGCGCACTGTGGACCCAGAGAGTCCCCTCGCTGTCACTGAGGATGCTATCCCAACGTTCCTCGGGCAAATGGTACTGCGGGCTGACGACTTTTACGTGGTCCGATTCCGACATGCATAAGCCGGTACCACACCCGAACCAGACCATGCCCTGGGAATCGACGGTGACGCTGTGCGCCGGAGTTCTGGTAAGCCAGGATGCCACATAGCCGGAGCCTTCTCCCTGGGGCTCGACTCGCAGCAGGCCTTGAGTGCTCGCAACATAAACATGCCCGTGAATATCGGAGCTCAGGCTGCCGGCGCCTATGATGTTAATCGGTCCACCCGTATCCACGGATTCCAGACGGTCTTCGACCCGACGCATGAGGCCTTGACGCGTTCCTACCCAGAGTGTCCCCGCCACCGATTCGTGCAACGCCTGGACATCTTTGCTCACTAACGCACGGGTCCCGAAATCATGGAACGACTTGCCGTCGTACCAAAACAGCCCGTTTTGCGTACCCACCCAAAGTAAGCCATCGCGGTCCTGAAGAAGACAGTTGAGGGAGAGATTGGCGAGTCCGGTTTCCTGGGCGTAACTCTTGAAGCTGTAAAGCTCCGCGAGTAGGGGCGGACAAGCTCCCAGCGCCACGCACACTACGATCAACAGGCGTGTGATGACAACCCGCCAACGGACACCACGGCGCATAAACACGTCCCAATTAATTAATCGGCAGATGTCCTACTGGACATGAATCGCGCGCGGGTAACCAAGGTCAGCGGGCAGCCACGGCCAGCGTTTTTCTGGCCGCGGCCTTTTGCTTCGATGATGAACTCGAACACCTGCACCTGAATCCGCGCGGAAAGGGCTGGGGTTCGGGGTTCGGGATTCGGGACTAGCTATCGGCTGTCGGGTTTCGTCTTACTACCCGTTGTTACTGATAACTGAATACTGAGAACTGACGACTTGCTATGGTCGAGTTACAAAAATCCTGCTTGGGACAAGGCGACGGTAGCGCCGTGCCCATCCCGATTGACGGCGTGCGGTTGCCGCGGGGGCATCGCGCCTGAAAAAAGCCCACGCGGGCTGGCGCAGAGCGCAGTTCTGCGGCCCACAGACAAGACTGAAATCACGCGAGCCGATCACTCTCAAAAAGCTTGGCGCAGCGATAGGTTCTGCTGATCAGGAGTTCCAGCCGTCCGCGCGCAAAATGGCGTTTGTGGGTGGACATGACCAGCGCTAATATAGCACGCTGAAGCGCAGAGTTGCGCTCTGCGCCAGCCAGCCGTGGGGGATTCAGGGCGGCAACGTAACGTCTCTGTCATCCTGGGTCCCGGTTCGGTGGGGACGAAGGATCTGTAGTTGTCTTTGTCACTGGGAGCCCATGCAGATCCTTCGCTGCGCTGAAAATAGCTCCCCTCCTCGGCTGAGGAGGGGGTTAGGGGGTGGTGGGGTACGGGACAAATCGAGCGGGTCAACCACCCCCTGGCCCCCTCCTTATCAAGGAGGGGAATTACCCGGAGCATTTTCATCTTTCGCGGCGAGCCGAAGGCACATGGAATCTGCGCTCAGAGTTTGTGACTTTTTTGATTTGTGGCCATTTTCGGGTGCTTAAGTCTTTTGTTTTCAATCACGATTTATGCGCCAATTTAAGAAAGTCACAAACTCTCAGGATGACAGGGCGGGTGAGGGCGGGTGCATTGAGGGTGAAGAACCCATGCGGATCCTTCGCTGCGCTCTCTCGAAAATCATCCCCAGACTCGGCCCGATCTTCATGTCCTTGGGTGGGCCGCAGGCCCACGACCACTCAGAATGACCGCGAAGGGCTCTCTGCATGACATAAACGGCTAACCCATTTATGTCCAGCACGTTACGGGTAGCCGAGATTCGGCCATGAATGCGCAGGATGACAGTGCAGTGGGCAGAGCGGCGGCGGGTGAGGAGCCGAGCGGGGGCGCCTGAGCATCAAATAGGCATTCACATTGGACAGGAGGGAAGAAATGGACCTGCAATATCCGATCGGGAAGTTTGCGTGGAATCGCAGTGGCGAAGGTTTGCTGGCGAGCGAGGCGGAGCGGCAACAGTGGCTTGCCGACATCGAAGAGACGCCGGCGCGGCTGCGAGCGGCGGTCGCGGGGCTGACGGAAGCGCAGCTTGACACGCCTTACCGGCCCGGCGGCTGGACCGTCCGCCAAGTGGTGCATCACCTGGCCGACAGCCACCTGAACTCCTACGTGCGCTTTCGCCTGGCGCTGACCGAAAACGAGCCCCCCATTAAGCCCTACGACCAGGAGCTCTGGGCGAATTTGAGCGACGCGCGCTCGGCCCCCGCCGAGCTTTCCTTAACCCTGCTCGACACTCTGCATCAACGCTGGGTGATGCTGCTCCGCTCGCTGAAGCCGGAGGATTTTTCCCGCGCCCTGAAGCATCCGCAGATGGGGCGGGTGACACTGGAGAAATGCTTGGCGATGTACGCCTGGCACGGGAAGCATCATGTGGCCCACATCACCGGCCTGCGCCAGCACTCCGGTTGGCCGACGGCCAGCGCGTAGGGCTCGACTGGACGGCATCGCGGAGCGGGACACGAGACACGGGGCGCAGGACACGGGACGCGGGACACGGGAATAATCAGGGAGGCCTTGTAACGGCGGGGCTAAGGCCCCGCCCTTCCGGCAGCTCCCCAAAAGTTTCCCAGCGTGGGAGAGAAATCCGGGCTAGGAGGCTGTCGGAGATAGATTTCGTTGTACGTAGAATCAACAACTTAGCGAGATTCAAGTGTCTGTAAGTTATTGATTCTTCGTTGAGAGACTGTTATTTCCGACACACTGCTAGGAGGCTCCAATGGGCATGAAGTTATCGAGAAGAGAACTGCTGAAGGTTTCGCTGGCATCCTGGCCGGCGTTGCCGGCTTTTCCATCTCAGACGTCACACTCAACTTCTCTTGCTCCGGCACCGTCTGCTTCTGAGGCCAGGGTGCTTTTTCAGGATGATTTTTCGGCTTTTCCGGCGGGCTGGCTCTCGAAGCCGGTTGATCAGGAAGGTCCGGCGATCCAGGAATTCCATTGGATTTCGAGGCGTGCGTTGCCCCACGGGGCCTGGAGCAATGGCCTTTGCGACCACGATGCGTGGCTGGTGTCGAGCGAAGAGGGCAAGCCCTATATGCAGCAGCACATGTATCACCCGCCGCACCACGTGAACGAAGTCTTGATTACGGGCGATCCGGAATGGGGCGACTATACAGTGGAAGCCATGGTCAAGCCGCTCTCGTTGGATGGCATCGCGGGCATCGCGTTCAGGTACCAGATGAACGTGCAGTATTACGTTTTTGGATTGATCGGGGGCAATACAGCGCAGTTGGCCTTACAGCACCCGATCGGGGAAAAGTTTCGATATCCGAATTGGGAGACGATTGGGAGCGAGCTTTTTCCTTATGCGGTGGAGCGGTACTACCGTCTCAGAGTGGAGAACCAGGGGCCGCATATACGGGCATATATTGACGGGAAGCGTGTTCTGGAGGCGGAGGACGCGACGATAACGCGGGGGAAGGTGGGCATGAGCGCCACGGTTCCGGCGCGTTTTCAGGAGTTTCGGGTCGAGGTATCAGAAGCTGGCCGGGAAGCGATCGAAGGACGAGTGCGGCAGCGGGACCGGGAGCTCGCCACCCTGCGCGAGGAGAATCCGCAGCCACGCTTGTGGAAGAAGTTTGAGACGGCGGGATATGGGGCGTGGAGCAACGTGCGCTTTGGGGACCTAGACGGGGATGGCCTAGCGGAGATGCTGATCGGTCAGAATATTCCTACGGTGGGCAGAGACGCGTTTGACACCATCAGTTGTCTAACCGCGGTGAACTTTGACGGCAAGGTGCTTTGGCAATCGGGCCGTCCAAACCCCGGCAACGCCCTGCTGACGAACGATACGCCGTTTCAGATTCACGATATTGACGGGGACGGACGGAACGAGGTTGTGGCCGTGCGGGATTTCAAGCTGCAAATTCTGGACGGGCGGACCGGGAAGGTGAGGCACTGGGTGTGGATGCCGAAAGCGCCGCCGCGGGCAAATGATTCCTGGGAGTCCCAAAGTCGTCCCTACGATCGGGTTCTGGGCGATTCCATAGCCTTTGTGAACGTCTTGGGCAACCCCGCGCGTCACGAAATTCTGGTGAAGGACCGCTACCAGTATTTCTGGATATTCAACAACCAGCTAGAGCTGCTCTGGAAGGGAGAGGGGCAGACGGGGCATTATCCCTATCCTTTCGACGTGGGGGGGTATGACCGGATTATGATCGGCTACTCGATGTGGGACCACACGGGGCGGCAGCTTTGGTCGCATGACCGGGATTATAAGGACCATGCAGACTCGGTGGCCGTGGGTAATTTCAGTGGTAATCCTACAGAAGAGCCACGGGTTTATTCCACCGGCAGCGATGAAGGCTTGCTGATGTTCGACGATCACGGGAAAGTGCTGAAGCAATTGCTGATCGGGCATGCGCAGTGCGCGAGTGTCGGGAAGTACCGTCCTGACTTACCCGGCGTGCAGTACATGACGATAACGTTTCACAATAATCCCGGCATCACCACGCTTTTCGATTGGGAGGGGAATATCCTCCAGCAGGGGGAGCTCATTCACAACGGCAGCAAGATGCTTCCGGTGAACTGGCGGGGAGACGGGCAGGAATTTGTACTGCTGTCCGGCGATCCGCATTACGGGGGGATGATTGACGGGCACCTTCGGAGGGCCGTGATGTTTCCCGATGACGGGCATCCGGACTTGTGCGGGTATGCGCTGGATGTGACGGGGGATGCGCGGGATGAAGTGATTTTGTGGGACGAGAAGAGCGTGTGGATCTACACGCAAGACCGGCCGTTTTCAGGCGAGCGCATCTACGCTCCCGTCCGCAATCCGCCTTACAACGAATCGAATTACTCGGCGGTCGTTTCCCTGCCCGGCTGGGAGAACTCCGGAAAGAGCAGGTAGAACGGAGGACCTACTCGATGGTCGCCTTGCCCGCCGCTATTTCTGCATCACCAGGAGAGTGGGGTAGGACGTCGTAAGAGTTGAGGGGCTGAACATCACGAATTTGGTACTGGAAATGATAATGCCGGCCACGGCGCCGCCCGAGGAACTGAGGCTGAAGGTCCCGTCGGAATTGACGGTATAGGTCGCGGCGAGGAAGGACGAACCCGCGTCTTGCGCCCTCGTCGAACTGATGTCCGTGATGCCGGTAAGGCTCCCGCTGCCGTTAGGTGCGACGGGGTCCACTTCCGCCTGCGCGCTTTGGGTGACGACCTCCGCCATCCCGCCGAAGAAGCTTCCCGCGAGCGAAGCGTTGTTGAAGGGTCCCGCCGACTGCGGTTCGAAAGATCCCGTGTCCACACCCGGCGAGGCATCCACGATGAAGCCCGTGTTCAGGCCCGTCAAATAAAACACCGGAGGAGTGCCCCCGCAACTTTGGGCGCTGCTGCTGAGGGTCACACGGCCGTTTGGCTCGACCGCGTAGGTGCACGTGTAAGTGTTGGAAACCATCATCGTGCCTGCCCGATCCTCATAAAACTTGATCGCCATGGAACTGCTCCCATCGGCGCTCGCCGTCTCCATGGAGACGGCCGACGCGGTCCCGACCAAGCTCAGCCCGTTGAGGTGGAAAACCAGGTTACCGTTCAGCGAAGCTTGCGTAAAGCCGGAAGCTCCCGCCGGCACGCTTTGCTGCTCCCAATCCCCACTTTGGGCGGGGCTGGGGTCGGTATTCACCACCAACAGTTGTGAACTGGACACCGCATAGAACGTGAGGTTGGAGTTGGTTTCCCCCAGGGCGACGATCCCCGTGCCGCGGCCATTCGCGTCGAGGGTGGTGTAGGTCCCGGCGACTTCGGGGGCCGCCGTGTTGGAGATGGTCCACGCGTCGTTGCAGTCCTGCTCCAGGCCGTTGAACGTGTTGCCGCTCGCGCTAAGCACGCCCACACAAACGTCACGCCCGCCCAGGGGAGAGGGATCCCATCCGACGCTGCGGAAAGCGTAACTGCCGCTCAGTCCGCCGGCAAGGGCGCTGGAGGCTTGGCGCAGGAGCTGGCCCGCGGCGATATAGGCGCTGGCGCTGGGGCTGTCCCATTCGATCATCCGGCCGCCGGTGGCGGTGTTGGAAGACATCGACCCGAGAGCGAAGTGCGTGACCAAGGTTCCGAACGGGGTCGCCAGGGTAGCGCAGCCGCGATTGTCTGATCCCACCGAGTAGGAGCTAGCCGAGGTAATGATGTTGCCGTGTTGCGCGCCGAGAACGCCGTTCGTATCCGCCTCGCCGGCGGTGATTTTACCGGTTCCATCCGCGGCGAAGGAGCCCACCACGGTCAGGAAGCCGACATCATTGAAGCCGCTCAGGCTGAAGGCATAGGACCCGCTGAGGACCGCGTTGTTGCCCGAACTGGTGCATGCTTCCGCGGGGTTGTCCACCGTAATGCTGAGCGCTTGCGCTTTGGTCTCGTGCGGCGAACTCGAATCCGTTACCATGACGGTGAAATACGCCGTGCCCGTAGATGGCGGCGACCCCGAAATCGCGCCCGTCGATGAGTTGAGGGACACACTCGGGGGCAGTGCTCCGGCGGCGATGCTCCATGCGTAGGGGGGGGTGCCGCCCATCACCGCCACCTTGGCGTTGTAAGGCATGTTCGCCGTGCCGTCGAGCAGAGAGGACGTGGTGATGGCCAGCGGCCCGGGAGCGCCAATGGCGAGCGTCAGGGACTGGGTTTGCGTCTGCTGCGTGGGGCTGGAATCTTTTGCCGCGACCGTAAAGGTGGCGTTCCCTTGCGACGTCGGAGTGCCCGAAATCACTCCCGAGCTCGGCTGCATCGCGAGGCCCGGAGGTAGAGAGCCCATCGTCAAGCTCCATGTGTATGGAGGGGTGCCGCCGCTGGCGTCAATTTCTGCAAGGTAGGTGATGCCCTCGGACCCGGCCGGCAACGACGCGGTGGAGATGCTCAGCACCGTGACGACGGTGAGGCTAAGCTGCGCTTGCACCGAAGCCGGACCGCCCGGCGCGGTTGACGAATCAGTCACTTGCACCGTGAAGGTCGAAGTCTCGGATACGGTAGGATCTCCGGTGATTGCCCCGGAACTACTCAACGACAAGCCGGTCGGCAAAGCGCCGCTGGCCAAGCTCCACGTAAGCGTCCCTACCCCGCCCGTGGCTTGGAGAGTCGCGCTGTAGTTCGTATTCGGTGTGGCATTGGTAAGCGTGGTGGTGGTGATGGCCAGCGGCCCCGGAGCGCCAATGACGATTGTGAGGGACTGGGTTTGGGTCTGCCTTGTCGGGCTCGAATCTTGTGCGGCGACCGTAAAGGTAGTGCTCCCCTGCGACGTCGGAGTCCCCGAAATCACTCCGGAGCTCGGCTGCATCGCGAGGCCCGCAGGGAGCGAGCCCGTCGTCAAGCTCCAGGTGTAGGGAGGGGTGCCGCCGCTGGCATCAATTTCTGCATGATAAGCGATACCCTCGGAGCCGGCTGGCAAAGATATGGTGGTGATGCTCACCACCGTGACAACGGTAAGGCTGAGCTGCGCTTGCCCCGAAGCCGGACCGCCCGGCGCGGCTGACGAATCGGTCACTTGCACCGTGAAGGTCGAAGTCCCGGATACGGTGGGATTTCCGGTGATTGCCCCGGAACTACCGAGCGACAAGCCGGTCGGCAAAGCGCTGCTGGCCAAGCTCCACGTAAGCGTCCCCACCCCGCCCGTGGCTTGGAGAGTCGCGCTGTAGTTCGCATTGGGTGTGGCATTGGTAAGCGCGGTAGTCGTAATGCTCGGCGGCGGAGTAACCATGACCACGGCTGAAGCTGTCTTGGTGGTATCGGCGACGGAGGTCGCCGTAACCGTGATGCTGAGGTTGGCCGAAACCGAGGATGGGGCATTGTACGTTGCCGCGCTCGTCGTTGTGTTGGTGAAGGTCCCACAGGCCCCGCCCGTGACTCCCGTCCCGGAACAACTCCAAGTCACTCCCTTGGCGCTCGAGTCGTTCTCCACGGTCGC